>NZ_JBEXYL010000049.1:0-69993 GCF_040630895.1 Streptomyces sp. NPDC005728 | reverse complement strand
AGCTGACCGTCGAGCGCGGTCGCGGTTACGTCTCCGCCGTGCAGAACAAGCAGGTGGGCCAGGAGATCGGCCGTATCCCGGTCGACTCCATCTACAGCCCCGTGCTGAAGGTCACCTACAAGGTCGAGGCCACGCGTGTCGAGCAGCGCACCGACTTCGACAAGCTGATCGTCGATGTCGAGACGAAGCAGGCCATGCGTCCCCGTGACGCCATGGCGTCGGCCGGTAAGACCCTGGTCGAGCTGTTCGGTCTCGCCCGCGAGCTGAACATCGACGCCGAGGGCATCGACATGGGTCCGTCCCCGACGGACGCCGCGCTCGCTGCGGACCTGGCCCTTCCGATCGAGGAGCTCGAGCTCACCGTTCGGTCGTACAACTGCCTCAAGCGCGAGGGCATCCACTCCGTGGGTGAGCTCGTGGCTCGTTCCGAGGCCGACCTGCTCGACATTCGCAACTTCGGTGCGAAGTCGATCGACGAGGTCAAGGCGAAGCTGGCCGGCATGGGCCTGGCGCTCAAGGACAGCCCGCCTGGATTCGACCCGACCGCGGCCGCCGACGCCTTCGGCGCCGACGACGACGCGGACGCGGGTTTCGTGGAGACCGAGCAGTACTGATCTCCACCGACTCCGGGGTTCGCGTCAGCGGACCCCGGATCTCCGACAGGCGACCGCCTGCTCGGATACTGACCTCGGTACCTGACACGGCCGGGGCAGACACACAGGAGAAGAACAATGCCGAAGCCCACCAAGGGTGCCCGTCTGGGCGGCAGCGCCGCGCACGAGAAGCTGCTCCTCGCGAACCTCGCGAAGTCGCTGTTCGAGCACGGTCGTATCACCACCACCGAGGCGAAGGCCCGCCGCCTGCGCCCGTACGCCGAGCGTCTGGTCACCAAGGCGAAGAAGGGCGACCTTCACAACCGCCGTCAGGTGCTCCAGGTCATCACGGACAAGAGCATCGTCCACACGCTCTTCACCGAGATCGCCCCGCGCTACGAGAACCGTCCGGGTGGCTACACCCGCATCACCAAGATCGGTAACCGCCGTGGCGACAACGCGCCCATGGCTGTCATCGAGCTGGTCGAGGCGCTGACGGTTGCACAGCAGGCGACCGGTGAGGCCGAGGCCGCCACCAAGCGTGCGGTCAAGGAGGCCGAGGAGGCCAAGGTCGAGGAGACCAAGGCTGACGAGGTCGTCGAGGACGCGGCTGCGGCCGAAGAGTCCAAGGACGCCTGAGGCTCTGCCTGACGTCGTAAGCGGGTCCGTCCTTCGGGGCGGGCCCGCTTTCGCGTACCTGAGAGGATCTAGGGGTGAGTGAAGTACAGCCCGGTCACGTCCGTGTCCGGCTCGACCTGTCGTACGACGGCACCGACTTCCACGGCTGGGCCAAGCAGGCCGGCGGCAGGCGGACCGTGCAGGGAGAGATCGAGGACGCCCTGCGTACGGTGACCCGGTCGAAGGAGACGTACGAGCTGACGGTGGCCGGGAGGACGGACGCCGGGGTGCACGCGCGCGGACAGGTGGCCCATGTCGACCTGCCGGCGCAGGTGTGGGCCGAGCATCAGGAGAAGCTGCTGAAGCGGCTCGCCGGGCGGCTCCCGAAGGACGTCCGGATCTGGAGCCTGACCGAGGCCCCGCACGGCTTCAACGCGCGTTTCTCGGCGATCTGGCGGCGCTACGCCTACCGCGTCACCGACAACCCCGGGGGAGTGGACCCCCTGCTGCGGGGCCACGTCCTCTGGCACGACTGGCCGCTCGACGTCGTCGCCATGAACGAGGCCGCGCGGGCGCTGCTCGGCGAGCACGACTTCGCCGCCTACTGCAAGCGGCGTGAGGGTGCGACCACGATCCGGATGCTCCAGGAGCTGAGCCTGGCCAGGGACGCGGACGGGATCATCACCGCGACCGTGCGTGCCGACGCGTTCTGCCACAACATGGTGCGCTCGCTGATCGGCGCGCTGCTCTTCGTCGGCGACGGCCACCGGGGTCCGGAGTGGCCGGGGAAGGTGCTGGCCGCGGGGGTACGCGACTCCGCCGTGCACGTCGTACGACCCCACGGGCTGACCCTGGAGGAGGTCGGCTACCCCGCAGACGAGCTGCTGGCCGCCCGGAACAAGGAGGCCCGGAACAAGCGCTCGCTTCCGTCGGCGGGGTGCTGCTGAGAACTACTGGCCGGCGGCCGCCGAGGCCTGGGCCTCGCCACGGCGCCTGATCTGGCCGAAGACGAACTCCTGCAGATCGTCCCCGGTCGCGAAGGCCTTCGTGTCCTTGTCGGTGACGTTCTTGCCGTTGAGGAAGCCGGTGATCGTGAAGTAGGCGTAGCGGCCGTAGGCGTTGCGGGTCGAGCGGCAGATCGCGCCGTCGCAGAAGGACTTGATGCCCTTGCCGGGCAGCGCGCGCACGATGCTCCGGTCGTCGGTCTGGGCCTTGGCCTTCGTCGCCTGTGCCTCGGTGTCGAAGACGGCGACGCCGACGGTGATCGCGAGGCCGGGCTTGGTGTAGCTGGCGCGTATCAGACGGGTGCAGCCGTTCGAGGTGAGGATCTTGTTCAGGGTGCCGCCGGCGGCGGAGGCGCAGTTCTTCGTGTCGGCCGTGGCGCCCTTCTTGTACACCGCCTCGCCCATGGTCAGCCGGGTGCCCGGGAACAGCGTGTCGGGGCTCAGCGGCGCGGTGTCCTTCTTCACACTGGAGATGAAGTCCTTCGGGTCCAGCGGCGGCGGGGCGCTGGTGGGTGCGAAGGACGGCGCCGTGGCCGAGCCGCTCGGCAGGGAGGCGCTGGCGGGCAGGTTGGTGGGGTTGCCCGAGGCTTTGTTGTCGCCGTTCGCGGACACGACGGCCATCGCGACGGCGGTGCCGATCGCGATCGTGGCGAGTGCGCCGCCGCCGATGAACAGCACTCTGCGGCGCTTGTTCCGCGTCTCCGATGCCTCGGCGAGCGCGGCCCAGTCCGGAGTCCCGTCATCACCGCCGCTGCTCCAGGGCTGCTGCTGCGACTGCGGTTTCCAGGGATCCCACTGAGACTGGGGTCCCCCCTGCCCGTAACTCATGGGGCGCATCTTAGACGGGCGCCGGGGGGTGCTGGAGCGCGTCGGGCGGCATGCCTTGTTTGTCCGTCGGCATGCCTCGTTTTGACCCGTACCGGGGCGCCCAGGTACTCTGCTTCTTCGTTGTGTATTGGCTTGCTCGTTCTCACGCGAGAGGCCTTTACCTAGGTTCCCTGGAGCAGTTACCAGTGGGCGGCATACGGGCAGCGTTCCCGGCATTGTCGTCCCCAGCTGCACGATCGCTTCAGTGATGCCATGTGTCAGCACCCATCCACTGAAGAAGAAGGCTGCGAAGTGCGTACGTACAGCCCCAAGCCTGGCGATGTGACTCGCCAGTGGCACGTCATTGACGCTCAGGACGTCGTCCTGGGCCGTCTGGCTACCACTGCCGCGAACCTCCTCCGTGGCAAGCACAAGCCGACCTATGCCCCGCACATGGACATGGGTGACTTCGTCATCGTCATCAACGCCGACAAGGTTCACCTGTCCGGCAACAAGAAGACCCAGAAGCTGGCGTACCGCCACTCCGGTTACCCGGGTGGTCTGCGCTCCGTCCGCTACGACGAGCTGCTGGCGAAGAACCCCGAGAAGGCCGTCGAGAAGGCCATCAAGGGCATGATCCCCAAGAACAGCCTGGGCCGTCAGATGCTCTCCAAGCTGAAGGTCTACTCGGGCGACCAGCACCCGCACGCTGCCCAGCAGCCGGTGCCGTTCGAGATCACCCAGGTCGCGCAGTAAGTCCGGCCACCCCCTAAGACCGAAGAGAATCTGAGGAGAATCGTGGCCGAGACCACTGCCGAGCAGCCGATCGAAGAGATCGACATCGAGAGCTACACCACCGAGTCCGAGGTGCCCGTCGAGGGCGAGTACACCTCGGAGTCGCTCGCGTCCCGCTTCGGCGAGCCCCAGCCGGCCGCCGGCCTGGGCCGTCGCAAGAACGCCATTGCCCGCGTCCGGATCGTTCCGGGCACCGGCAAGTGGAAGATCAACGGTCGCACCCTCGAGGACTACTTCCCGAACAAGGTGCACCAGCAGGAAGTCAACGAGCCCTTCAAGGTGCTCGAGCTCGAGGGTCGTTACGACGTCATCGCCCGCATCGCGGGTGGCGGTGTCTCCGGTCAGGCCGGTGCGCTCCGTCTCGGTGTCGCCCGTGCGCTGAACGAGGCCGACGTCGACAACAACCGCGGCCCGCTCAAGAAGGCCGGCTTCCTCAAGCGCGACGACCGTGCGGTCGAGCGCAAGAAGGCCGGTCTCAAGAAGGCCCGCAAGGCCCCGCAGTACAGCAAGCGTTAATCAGCAGCTGCCTGCTCGTACTCCGAACGCCCCGGCGGCACGCCACATGTGCCGTCGGGGCGTTCGTTTATCCCGGCCAAGGGCGTATAACGACACAAGACGCTCAACGGCTGGTGTGATCGGATGACCCGGCGTCTGCCACCATTCAAGGCAGCCAGGACGCTTCCTCAGGAGGACACGTGGGACGACTCTTCGGTACGGACGGCGTGCGCGGTGTCGCCAACGCGGACCTGACCGCCGAGATGGCGCTCGGCCTGTCCGTCGCGGCGGCGCACGTGCTGGCCGAGGCGGGCACCTTCGAGGGCCACCGCCCGAAGGCGGTGGTCGGACGGGACCCGCGTGCGTCCGGGGAGTTCCTTCAGGCGGCCGTGGTCGCGGGCCTGGCCAGTGCCGGTGTGGACGTGCTGACCGTGGGCGTGCTGCCGACGCCCGCCGTGGCCCACCTGACCGGCGCGCTCGGCGCCGACCTCGGCGTGATGCTCTCCGCCAGCCACAACGCCATGCCGGACAACGGCATCAAATTCTTCGCCCGCGGCGGCCACAAGCTCGCCGACGAGCTCGAGGACAAGATCGAGGCCGTGTACGAGTCCCACCGTCACGGCGAGCCCTGGGAGCGGCCCACGGGTGCCGGCGTCGGGCGCGTGCGGTCGTACGACGAGGGCTTCGAGCAGTACGTAGGCCATCTGCTGTCGGTGCTCCCGAACCGGCTGGACGGCGTGAAGATCGTCCTGGACGAAGCGCACGGCGCGGCCTCGGGGGTCTCGCCGGAGGCGTTCACCCGGGCCGGTGCCCAGATCGTCACGATCGGTGCCGAGCCGGACGGGCTCAACATCAACGCCGGCTGCGGCTCCACCCACCTGGACAAGCTGAAGGCCGCGGTACTCGAGCAGGGCGCGGACTTCGGCATCGCGCACGACGGCGACGCCGACCGCTGCCTGGCTGTGGACCACACCGGCGACGAGGTGGACGGCGACCAGATCCTGGCCGTGCTCGCGCTGGCCCTGCGGGAGCGGTCCGAGCTGCGCTCCGACACCGTCGTCGCCACGGTCATGTCCAACCTGGGCTTCAAGCTGGCCATGGAGCGGGCCGGGATCCACCTCGTGCAGACGGCTGTGGGCGACCGGTACGTGCTGGAGGAGATGAAGCGGCACGGGTTCGCCCTGGGCGGCGAGCAGTCCGGGCACGTGATCATCCTCGACCATGCGACCACCGGTGACGGCACGCTGACCGGGTTGCTGCTGGCGGCGCGGGTCGCTGAGACCGGTCGTACGCTGCGGGACCTCGCCTCTGTCATGGAGCGGCTGCCGCAGGTCCTCATCAACGTGCCCGACGTGGACAAGTCGCGGGTGAAGACGTCTGCCGACCTGGCCGCCGCCGTTGCCGAGGCGGAGCGGGAACTGGGGTCGACGGGGCGGGTGTTGCTGCGGTCGTCGGGTACGGAACCGCTGGTGCGGGTGATGGTCGAGGCGGCTGACATCGATCAGGCCCGGTCCGTCGCCGGGCGCTTGGCCGATGCGGTGAAGTCGGCGCTGGGTTGATTCCGCAGGATGCCTGCCGTCACTCGAACTCCGTAGCAGACAGTGCACGTCTGATTGCTGATTGTTTCACTTGCGTCGAGGGCGCCCCGTAGTGGCGCCCTACCTCGACGAAGGAGAGAAACACAGCATGAAGATCGTGAGCAGCACCCTGAAGCGAGCGGTCGGTCCGGCCGTGGCCGCGGGTCTCGTCGTCGTCTCGTTCGCCACCCCGGCCGCCGCCCAGACACCGGGCTCCACGGCGTTCCGCATCTTCGGCGGCCTCGCCGGGCTCCAAGCGCGCGCCGGCGTGCAGAACATTGTCACGGCCGCGGTTTCCGGTACCAACCATCTGCTCCTCACGGACACCACGGGCATTGCGATCGGCCCGGGCTGCACCCGGGTGTCCGCCACCACCGCCGACTGCGGCAGCGTCCTCACCGTCACTCGGCTCGCCATAGCGCTGGGCGACCAGAACGACAGCCTCGTGTCCACCGTTCCGTCCAACACCACCGTCGATTCCGGCACGGGTGTCGACAGCGTGAGCACCAACGGCGGCAACGACGTGATCGGCGTGCAGGACAACGCGGGCGGTGACTCGGTGGACTGCGACGGCGGCACCGACCTGGTGTTCGCAGACCCCGGGGACACCATCGCGGCCAACTGCGAGCGGCGGTTCTAGAAGCCGCCCGTCCTCGCCGTACGCTCACGCTGTCTGGCCCAGAGCCACTTCTGGGCCAGCAGGGTCAGGGTGCCTGCCAGGACGATGCCCAGGAGGTTCAGCAGGAGTTGGTTCGTCGAGCCGATCGTCTGGTCCGTGTCCCCGTAGGCGAGGGCCACGGCGGCGTTGGCGGCGGCCGGGACCGTCGTCACCGAGATGGCCACGCCGACCAGTGCGCCCGACTTGGCGGAGGTCAGGGACAGGGTGCCGGCGATGCCGGCCAGGACGGCCACGATGAACGAGAAGGCGTCGGGGGCGTACACGAACGCCGTGTTGGGACGCTTGCCCTCCAGGTCGGACCGGTGGAAGAGGTCGATGGCGTCCATGAACAGGGTGAAGCCGACCGTCACCGCCATCGCCACGGCGAAGCCCACGAGCAACGCGGTCATGGAGCGCAGCGCGAGACGGGGGTGACGCTGCACCAGGGCCGTGCAGAAGCCGGCCAGTGGGCCGAATTCCGGTCCCACCGCCATCGCGCCCACGATCAGGACGGCGTTGTCCAGTACCACGCCGCAGGCCGCGATCATCGTGGCCAGGGTGATGAAGGCGACGTAGGTGACCGACAGGGTCGACTCCTCGTGGGTCGCGTCGGCCAGGCCTTCCCAGAGCACCGCGTCCGCGCCCTCGCCCGGTGCCTCCTCCTCGGCCTTGTCGGCGCGCCGGGACAGCGAGAGATCGATGTCCTCCACGGCGATCGAGCCGGTCTCGTCCAGCCCCAACCGGCGCAGTTCGCCGATGAGTTCGTCCCCCGCCTCGCGTGCCACGTCGCACAGGACGACGTCACCGACGGGATTGCGGGCGGCCGTCGGCAGTACGACGAGGTGGGCGGTACCGACCGTCCTCTCGATCAGCCGCACCACCTCGTCCGTCTTCTCGGCGGGGGTGATCAGGCGCAGATGCAGCATGGCGCCTTTTTAACAGGCGCCCATGAACATGTCACAGCTTGCGCAGCCGGAGCCGTTGCACCTTGTGGTCCGGGCCCTTGCGTACGACGAGGGTGGCGCGGCCGCGGGTGGGGGTGATGTTCTCCACCAGGTTGGGCTTGTTGATCGTCCGCCACTGGGTGCGCGCGTAGTCGAGGGCCTCCTCCTCGGAGACCTGGGTGTACTTGCGGAAGTACGAGGACGGGTCCTGGAAGGCCGTCTGGCGCAGCTTCCTGAAGCGGTTGAGGTACCAGCGCTCGATGTCCTCGCCGCTCGCGTCGACGTACACGCTGAAGTCGAAGTAGTCGGCGAGACCGACCCGGGTGCGGCCGTCCTTGCCGGGCAGGGCGGGCTGCAGGACGTTCAGGCCCTCGACGATCAGGATGTCCGGGCGGCGGACTGTGAGCTTCCGGTCCGGGTCGATGTCGTACCTGAGGTGCGAGTAGACGGGGGCGGACACCTCGTCCTTGCCCGCCTTGACGTCGGCGACGAAGCGGGTGAGTGCGCGGCGGTCGTACGACTCCGGGAAGCCCTTGCGCGACATCAGGCCGCGGGCCTGAAGGTCGTTGGTGGGCAGCAGGAAGCCGTCGGTCGTCACCCGCTCGACGCGCGGGTGCTCGGGCCAGCGGGAGAGCAGGGCCTGGAGGAGGCGGGCGACCGTGGACTTTCCTACGGCCACAGAGCCGGCGACACCTATGACGAAAGGAGTGCCGGACTGGGAGCCCTGCTCGCCGAGGAAGGTGTTCAGGGCGCCTCTGAGACCGTCGGTGGCGCCGACGTAGAGGTTGAGGAGGCGGGAGAGCGGGAGGTAGATGTCCCGCACCTCGTCGAGGTCGATGACGTCGCCGAGACCGCGGAGCTTCTCCACCTCCTCCGCGGTGAGCGGGAGCGGCGTCTTGTCACGCAGCGCGCTCCACTCGGCTCGGGTGAGGTCGACGTAGGGAGTCGCCTCCGGCCTGGGCCGGTGGGCGCTCCGGGGCATCGAGGAGGCCGGTGAGATCACAGTCCATTGTTAACGGAGTTTGAACGGGGTGGCGGGGTGGGGTGCGTCACGCCCACCCCGGCCGCCCCCCCCTTCGCCCGGCGCCGATCGGCGGGCGGGCCCTCTCCCGGTTGCCGGGAGAAGGCCCGCGCCGGACTCGGGTCAGCTTGCCGCGGAAGCCTCGTCGACGGCCCTCACCAAGCCGTTGGCGAGGTCGTACGCATTCTCGCGGTAGAAACCGAGCTGCGTGTTGAACGCCTCCTCGGACGCGAACATGCTGTACACGGAAAGAAGGACGGCGTGCAGGATGTGCAGTTCCTCGAGCGAGAGAACCACTGTGTCGTCACTGCTCAGCCTGTGGTGGAGCTGTTCGAGTCGCCCCTTGTCACATCCCGCCCACACGGTGAGAGCGGGCTGGCCCTCTCGCCGGCCGGCGAGCCATGGCAGCAGCTCACCGAGAAGCGCACGCTGAGCTCCGACGAAACGAACGGAGAAGTCCGTTCCTTCCCGGTGTACGAAGGGTCTGGCCCTCATGAAGCACCGCCGGCAGGGTTCTTCAGAACGAACCGTCCTGAGTGCACGCCTCTTTCGAACTGTTCAGGCGTGTACTGGTAGGCGTGGATGTTGTAGGGCGTTTTCACCACCAGGACCTCCTTGGCTGTGTCGTACACGACCTCTGATCCCTTGGTGGTGTCACGGTACGTGAACTTTCCGCGCCAGCCGGCGAGGTAGTCGGCGAGTGCCTTCAGGTTGTGCCCGATGCCCGGGATCTCGTGGTCGAGCGCGTTCGCGCTCCCGTCGTGCATGCGACCGGCGTTGTATTCGACGCCCTCGGCGATGTCCAGACCGTACCGGGCCTCGATCTCCTCGTAGAGGTCGTTGCTGAGCTGGCCGTCGCAGTTGTGGACGAGGACCGGTGTGGTGTCGGCGAGTACGTAGAAGGTGTGCAGGTCGTCGACGGTGAGGTCCCAGACCGTCTGCGGTGCGGCCACCCTCTGCAGATCGGCCACCGCCTTCGACCGGTTGTCGCGGGTGCGGAGCCGGTCGCCTCGGGTCAGTTCCGACACGATCACCCAGCCGCGGCCGACCACGTACACCCGGTGCCCGGAGGTGGTGAGTACCTGCTCGCCGCCGTCAAGGGTCAGCGCGATGAGCTGGTCGGCCCGGTGGGAGAAGGTCGCGGTGACCGGGGCGGCGCGGGTGACGCCGGTGCGCGGGTCCGTCGCGAGCAGACGGTCTCCCTCGGCGATCGCGTTGATCGCCTTGTGGGAGCCGTCGGCCAGCAGGACCTGTGTTCCTGCCGGGAAGCTGTTCTTCGGGCAGCCCGTGGAGAGCTTTTCCGCTTCCTTCTTGCCGATGCCGGCGATGACATCGTCTTCCAGGCCGGACTTCTTGAGGGCCTTCCAGGCGTCGGCGATTCCGATGCCCGTCTTCACGGACGCGTCGACGGCCTTGACCGCGTCGGCGACCGCCTTGATGATCTTGCCGTCGAAGAAGGTGGCGATGTCGAAGGCGGCCCAGGCGCAGTCGCCCCAGCTGCCTCCGTTGCCGGTCAGCTTCTCGCCGCACCCGATGAAGTCGCCGAGGAGGATGTCGACGGGGTCGATTCCCTCATTGAATTCGACCTCTGAGATGGTGCGCGTGACCGTGTTGTACTGGTCGGGGATGATCTGCGTCTTCAGCAGCATCGTTTCCGAAGACGGGCATCCGGTGACGGGGATTTCCGCGAGTGCGCACAGGTAGACGTCCAGCTTCACATTGAAGTGGATCTTCGCTGTGATGATGCAGTCACCGAAGTGAAGGATCGGATTGCAGTTCTTCTTGTCGATCACCTCCGGCTTCCCGATGGGTTCGATCTTTTCGTCCCAGAAGACGCTGCCGATGCCGCTGGCGGCGCCGTCCGAGATCCGCTTGGCGTTCTTCGCCTTTTCGGCCCTGTCGGCTGCTTCCTGTGCTTCCTTGGCGTACTTGTCGGCGTCTTTCGCCGCCTGTTCGGCCTCGGTTGCTGCGGCGTCGGCGCGGGTGGCTGCGGCCCGGGCGTCCTTGGCGTCCTGTTCGGCCTGGGCGGCTGCGGAGCGGGCGGCCTGGGCGTCGAGTTCGGCGGCGTCGGCGGAGTCGCGGGCGTCCTTGGCGTAGCCCTCGGCGTTGCCGGCGGCCTTGTCGGCGGCTGCCGCGTCGGCGGTGGCCTGCTTGTCGTAGTCGACGGTGCGGGCGAGTGACGCGGCGGCTGCGGACGCGGCCTTGGCGGCGTCGGCGGCGTAGCCGAGGGCTTCCTTGGAGTAGGTGCGGGCGTCGGCCGCGTACTGGGCGGCGTTGGCCGCGTGCTGGTAGGCCTCCTTGGCGTCGCCCTTGGCCTGGTCGGCGATGTTCTTGGCTGCCTGGGCCTCGGCGGCGGCGTTCTTGGCGTGCGCGTCGGCGACAGCCTGCTGCTGCTCGGCGATGGTCTTGGAGGACTGTCCGGTCAGCACGACCAGGCCGGCGGCCGAGTCGGTGTCGACGTAGGCGGAGCCCAGCTGGATCGCGTCGTTGGCCGGGTTGGCCACCTGCTTGGCCGCTTCACCGGCGTCCACGGCCGCCTGGGCGGTGACGTGGGCGTAGCCCGCCGCCTTCGCCGCGGCCGCCAGCGCGTTGCCGGCCTCCTTGTTGGCCGTGTCCGCCTGGGTCTTGGCGTCCTTGGCGTGTTGTTCCGCCTCGTCGGCGAGCTTGACCGCGGCCTTGGCCTCGGCGGAGGCGTCCTGGGAGGCCTTGATGGCGTCGGCCACGGCGCTGGTCGCGGTCTTGACGGCCGCGTCCGCCTTCAGCTTGTCGGCCTGGGCGGCGTCGGCGTCGGAGCGGGCGCGTTTGGCGGCCGCCTCGGCGCGGTCGGCCGCGGCGTCGGCGCCGGCCGCGGCCTGGGTGGCGGCGTCGGCTTCGGAGCGGGCCTTGGTCGCGGCGGCTTCGGCGTCGTCGGCGTGCCGGTCGGCCTCGTTCGCGGCGGCACGTGCCGCGGTCGCCGCGTCCCCGGAGTCGAGGGAGTCGGCGTAGGCGGTCCTGGCGTCGGCCTTCGCACGTGCTGCCTGGGCTTTTTGTTCGGCGTCCCAGGCGTCGTCGCGCATGGCCCGGGCGTGGTCGCTCGCCTTGACCGCGTCGTTCCGCTTGCCCTCGGCGGTCTTCTCGGAGGCTTCGGCCTTGTCCTTGGCGTCCTTCGCCTTCGTCGCCTCGGACTCGGCGTTCTTGCGGTGCTGTGCGGCCTCGGCCTGTTTGGCGGCGGCGTTCTCCTTCTCCGCCTTGGCCGTCTTCTCCTCGGCCTCCGCCGCGAGCCGCTTGGCGTGCGCGTCGGCGGCGGCCGCCTTCGCATCACCCTCGGCCTTCAGCGCATCGGCGAGCTTCGCCTCCGCGGTCTCCTTGTCCTTCTTCGCGTTGTCCCGGTGCACCTTGGCCGCGTCGGCCGCCGCCTTCGCCTGCCACTCGGCCGTCGCTGCGGCCTCCTTGCGGAACTCCGCCTTCGACTGGGCGGCCTGCGCCAGGGCACGCTGCGCGATCGTCGCGCTGTCGCCGGCGGCGGCACGGGTCGCGGCCTCGGCCGTCTCACCGGCCTTCACCAGCGCCGCGAGAGCTGCGGCGGCACCCTTGGTGACCTGCGCCTTCTGCTGACCCACCAGCAGACCACGGCCGCGCGGCGCGCCATTGGCGTCCGCGATGCCGTAGGCGGCCTGCATGGCCGTGTCCGAGGAGGTGGCGGCCTTCTGCGCGGCGGTGAGCTGCGCCTTCAGGACGGCGAGCTGCTTCTTCGCGCCGGCCTGAGCCGCTGCGATGCCGGCCGTCGCCTTGGTGAACTGGGCCTTGTCCGGGTAGCCCAGCTTGCCGTCACCGGTGTGGGTCTTGGGAACGATCCTGAACTTCTGCGCGCCGGAGCCGTTGCACGTCGACAGCACGGCGTCCTTGCTGTTGTCGAACGTCGGCAGGTGCAGGCACTTGCCGGTCGCCGCGTTCCGCAGCGGGCCGGTGCTGCGGACGTCGAACGCCCACTGCTGTGCCTTGCTGCTGCCACAGTCCCGGATCTGGATCTTCGTGCCGTCGGCACTGTTGCCGTTCAGTACCTCGAGGCACTTGAAGGAGTTCGTGTTGACCAGGGTGTAGCCGCCGTCGTAGGCGCCCATCAGCTGCCACTTCTGGGCGGCGCCGCCGTTGCAGGTGTAGACCTGGACCGGGGTGCCGTTGGTCTTGCCGCCCCCCGCGACGTCGAGGCACTTGCCGGCAGCCCCCGGCACCTGGATCTCCAGCTGACCATCGCCGATCCAGCCGAGGCCGCCGGCGCTCCAGTAGTCCTGCCAGCGGGTGAGGTGGTCCGCGACCCAGGAGTGCCCCAGCATGTCGCTGAGGGCCTTCGCGCCCTTGGACAGAGCGTCGACGGCGGACTTGTTCGCGTCGAGGACCTGGTTGCGCTGGATGGCCTGGGAAGTGACCTCCTGCTGCCACTCGCCGGCCGCGGTGGACGTGATGTCGCCCAGCACGTTGTCCGGGTCGAGCGGGTCGCGCCAGCCGCACGCGGCGAAGCGGGTCTTCGCGTCCTCGACGGCGATGCGGAACTCCGGCGTGCCCGGTTGCGGTGCCGTGCGCGGGAAGCCGCCGGAGGAGAGGAAGATGCGGGCGTCGTCGGCGCCCGCGTTCGTGGCGGGGCCGCCGTGCATCCACTGGAAGGCGCTGTGCTCGGCGAGGGCGCGGTTCCATTCCGCTCCTGGGAGCTTCGGGTCGGGGTCGCCCCCGTACACGGCAGCGCCCAGATCGTCGACGGCCTTGAGGGTCTTTTCGTCCGCCTTCGGGGTGGCGTCGTCGTAGAAGCCGCTGTCGTCCCCCCAGAACCGGTCGGCCACCCAGGCGGACAGACCGGTCTGGTTGTAGAAGCTCTGCTCGCCGTCGGGCGGCCAGTGGAAGCCGGTATCGGTGAACCCGACGGGCGTCACCAGGCCGTCAAGTGGCTTCTTCCACCCGTCCCGGAGAGCGGCGAGATCGTCCATCTCCTTGCCCGCCGCGTCCCGGTCGTTCTTGTACGCGACGGCGAGCGGGGTCTGTTCCCATCTCTTCCGGTCGGCCAGGACGTGGAGCTTGTCCGGCGGCTGGTTGAGACCGTCCTGCGCGGTCGTGGCCATCGACGGTCCGCCCAGCCGCAGCACGTCGGCCATCAGGCACTGGTCCTGGCGCAGCTGCTCGGCGGCCGTGTCGTCGTACCAGGGGTAGGAGTCGCCCGCCGGTTCGGCGTTCAGCCGGACCGAACCGGGCTGGACCGCGAGACCCGCCAGCACGGCCAACGCGGCGACGGATGTGACGGTGGACGTGAATTTCCGCGATCTTCGTGATGTGGGCAGGCGGAACCATGGTCTGGGGTGCACGGAGCATCCCTTTCTTCGATCAAGGGGTGCAGGCCGTGAGGGCGGCCGACGAGCGGAGAGCGGTGACGTGTCGAATGTCCTGAAAGCGCCTCAGGAAGTCACTTCATCGGCCGAGTTGACGCGCGCTGACGCCCGGTACGACGGCATGGCGATGCAACCCCTCTCCCCGTGAGCGACGGCGTTCCCCCGGTCGCTGAGTGATGTGCGCGAACGCGGAATGGTCGGGTTCCCGTCGTGCGCGGCGCCACCATATGCGGGCGCGCACGGGGTCGTACAGGGGTTCCCTTTGAGGGGGTCGGCGCTGGCTTGAAACCTCTTGTTGCCGGCCGGCCCGCGAGTGGCGCACACAGTCCGCTCATGTGTGCATTTTCTGTGCGCTTTCTGTGTGCACGAGTGACGTCGCGGCGCGCGCCGGGCGACCAGAGTTGGCCGATTTTCGCCCCTGGCGGCCGGGAAGCGGACGCCGTGCCGCTTCTCGGTCGCTCGCGCGGTATGCAGGCCTCAGGTGTTGATGAGAGACACCTGGCGCGAGTTCTGCAGGACGCTGCCGAACTGGGGGACACCGGTCGTGTCCATTCCGGCCTGGCGGGGCGCGAGCACGATGGCCCCGGTGGTGCCGATCCGCCTGCTCCCGTCGGGTGCCACCGCGGAGGGCAGCACGGTGACTGCTCCGTCGCCGTTCAGCATCCACGGGGCGCCGACGAGCAGATCGGCTCCGCCGTCACGGTCGAGGTCGGACAGCAGTACGGCAGTGCCGAACTGCGGTACGTGCAGCGGTTCACCGGGGACCCCGTGGTTGCCCGGGTAGAAGTACTGCGGTGCCGTGGTGGTGTCGACGCCGGCCGGGGATCCGTACAGGACGGTGACCGTACCCATGTGGTAGTGCATGCTTCCGAAGAACCGCATGTTCTCGTCCGGGGCGCCGATGGCGAGGTCCTGCCTGCCGTCGCCGTCGATGTCCCCGAGGGTGACCGAGCGCCTAAAGGTTGTATGCGCCATCAGGATCCGCGACCGAACCCCCGTGGGAATTTCCGATTTCGGGCACGCGGCAGCACTTTCCGAACCCCGTCGGCGCCTAGGCTGCCGCTCATGTGCGGAATCGTGGGATACGTAGGGTCACAGTCGGCGCTCGATGTCGTGATGGCCGGGCTGAAGCGGCTGGAGTACCGGGGATACGACTCGGCGGGCGTCGCCGTGCTGGCGGACGGCGGGCTGGCCGCGGCGAAGAAGGCCGGGAAGCTGGTCAACCTGGAGAAGGAACTGGTCGACCGGCCGTTGCCGGCGGGGTCGACGGGTATCGGACACACCCGCTGGGCCACCCACGGCGGCCCGACGGACGCGAACGCGCACCCGCATCTCGACAACGCCGGCCGGGTGGCCGTCGTCCACAACGGCATCATCGAGAACTTCGCGGTGCTGCGCGCCGAGTTGGCCGAGCGGGGACACGAACTGTCCTCCGAGACGGACACCGAGGTCGTCGCCCACCTCCTCGCCGAGGAGTTCTCGTCCTGCGCCGACCTCGCCGAGTCCATGCGGCTGGTGTGCCGGCGGCTGGAGGGCGCGTTCACCCTGGTCGCGGTGCACGCGGACGAGCCGGACGTGGTCGTGGGCGCGCGCCGCAACTCCCCGCTCGTGGTGGGTGTCGGCGAGGGTGAGGCGTTCCTGGCCTCCGATGTCGCCGCGTTCATCGCCCACACCCGCTCGGCGATCGAGCTGGGCCAGGACCAGGTGGTGGAGCTGCGCCGGGACGGCGTGCGGGTGACGGGCTTCGACGGCCGCGAGGCGGACGTCCGCTCCTTCCACGTGGACTGGGACGCCTCCGCCGCCGAGAAGGGCGGCTACGACTACTTCATGCTCAAGGAGATCGCCGAGCAGCCGAAGGCGGTCGCCGACACGCTCCTGGGCCGCATCGACGCGGCCGGCTCACTGACTCTGGACGAGGTCCGGATCTCGCCGTCGGAGCTGCGCGAGGTGGACAAGGTCGTCATCGTCGCGTGCGGTACGGCCTTCCACGCCGGCCTGATCGCCAAGTACGCCATCGAGCACTGGACGCGGATCCCCTGCGAGGTGGAGCTGGCGAGCGAGTTCCGCTACCGCGATCCGATCCTCGACTCCCGCTCCCTGGTGATCGCCATCTCCCAGTCCGGCGAGACCATGGACACCCTGATGGCGCTGCGGCACGCCCGCGAACAGGGCTCGAAGGTCCTGGCCATCTGTAACACCAACGGTTCGACGATTCCGCGCGAGTCGGATGCGGTGCTGTACACGCACGCCGGGCCGGAGGTGGCCGTCGCCTCCACCAAGGCGTTCCTGACGCAGCTGGTGGCGTGTTACCTGGTGGCTCTGTACCTGGGCCAGGTGCGGGGCACCAAGTGGGGCGACGAGATCCGTGCGGTGATCCGGGACCTGTCGCAGATCTCGGGCGAGGTCGAGCGGGTCCTGGACACGATGGAGCCGGTACGGGCGCTCGCGCGCTCCCTGGCCGACAAGAACACGGTGCTGTTCCTGGGCCGGCACGTGGGCTATCCGGTCGCGCTGGAGGGCGCTCTCAAGCTCAAGGAACTCGCCTACATGCACGCCGAGGGCTTCGCGGCGGGCGAGCTGAAGCACGGCCCGATCGCCCTGATCGAGGAGGACCTGCCCGTGGTCGTCGTCGTGCCCTCGCCCCGGGGCCGGTCCGTCCTCCACGACAAGATCGTGTCCAACATCCAGGAGATCCGGGCCCGCGGGGCGCGGACGATCGTGATCGCGGAGGAGGGGGACGAGGCGGTGGTCCCGTACGCCGACCACCTGATCCGGATCCCGGCCACCCCGACCCTGCTTCAGCCGATGGTGGCTACGGTGCCGCTCCAGGTGTTCGCGTGCGAGCTGGCCACCGCCCGGGGCAACGAGGTGGATCAGCCCCGGAACCTGGCGAAGTCGGTGACGGTGGAATAGTTCTTCACGCCGTCGAGGAAGGCGCGCGCAGATGGCCGGACGCGTAGGCCAGTACGTGCGGGACTGCCTCGTTCAGGGTTCCGAAGTGGCGGTGTACGCCGTCCACCGCGTCGGTGGCGTTGACGCCCCACACCGTCATCCCGGCGCGCAGGCCGGACAGGACTCCTGACGGGGCGTCCTCGATGACCAGGCAGTCGGCCGGCTCGGCACCCAGCCGTGCGGCAGCCCGCAGATAGGGCAGGGGGGAGGGCTTGCCCTCCTCGACGGCCGCCGCGTCCACGATCAGGCCCGGCATGGGCAGTCCGGTCCGCTGGAAACGGCCGCGCACCCGGTGCTCGTAGTTCGAGGTCACCAGGGCCCAGGACTCGGGCGGCAGGGCGTGCAGCAGTTCCGACGCTCCGTCGAAAGCCGTATAGACGCCGGACCGTACGTCCTCGTCCTCCAGCTCGTGCAGCAGGGCCAGGCACTCGTGCGGGTCGCGGTCCGGGGCGACCTGCGCGAACGTCTCGATCGGCCGTGTTCGCAGAGCCACCCGGTAGACCTCGTCCGCGTCCAGGCCGTACCGCTGAGCCCAGGTCGCCCAGACGCGGCGCTGGTTGCTCACCGCGTCGATCAGTGTGCCGTCGACGTCGAACAGGATGTACTTCATGGCGCTCAGTCTGCCTGTACAGCTGTTCCGGCCCCTCGGGGCCCACGGCCCAACGGTCACTCGCTTGCCGACGGTTGAGCAGGTCAACGCCGTAGGGTGCTTCCCATGAGCATCATCGGGGTCGGAATCGACGTCGCCGAGATCGATCGGTTCCGGGCGTCGCTGGACCGGACGCCTGGGCTGGCCGATCGGCTGTTCGTGGAGAGCGAGCTGCTGCTGCCCAACGGGGAGCGGAGGGGCATCGCCTCGCTCGCCGCGCGGTTCGCCGCCAAGGAGGCTCTCGCGAAGGCGCTCGGTGCTCCGCCGGGGCTGCACTGGACCGATGCCGAGGTGTACGTCGAGGACAGCGGGCGGCCCCGGCTGCGGGTGAAGGGGACGGTGGCCGCGCGGGCGGCGGAGCTGGGCGTACGGTCGTGGCACGTGTCCCTCAGCCATGACGCGGGGGTCGCCTCGGCCGTGGTGGTCGCCGAGGGATGACGCCCCCGGGTGTGGCGGCCGGCGGTTCCGGGGCAGACTCGATGCCATGCGTACTGCGTACAGCGTGGAGACGGTGAGGGCGGCCGAGCGGGAGTTGATGGCGCGGCTTCCGGAGGGCGCGCTGATGCAGCGGGCCGCCGCCGGACTGGCCGCCGCCTGTGCCGAGGTGCTCGGGCGGGTGTACGGCAGCCGGGTGGTGCTGCTCGTCGGAAGCGGCGACAACGGCGGGGACGCCTTGTACGCCGGGGCGCGGCTGGCGCGGCGAGGGGCCGGGGTCACCGCCGTACTGCCGGCGCAGGCCGAACGCACCCACTCCGGGGGGCTCTCGGCGCTGCTCCGGGCGGGTGGGCGCGTCGCGGCCGACGCTGCTGCCGCCGCGGCCGTAGAGCGGGCCGACCTCGTCGTGGACGGCATCGTCGGCATCGGGGGGAAGGGCGGGCTGCGGCCGGACGCGGAGACGCTGGCCGGTGTCGTGGAGCGGTCCCGGGCCGCTGTCGTCGCTGTTGATCTGCCGAGCGGGGTCGAGGCCGACACCGGGGAGGTGCGGGGTGCGGCCGTCCGGGCCGACCTCACCGTCACCTTCGGGACCCACAAACCGGGGCTGCTGATCGACCCGGCGCGGGAGTACGCCGGGTCCGTGCGGCTGATCGACATCGGGCTCGAACTGCCGCCCGACCCCGAGCTGGAGGCTTTGCAGCACGCCGACGTGGCGCGGCTGCTGCCGGTGCCCGCAGCGGACAGCGACAAGTACCGGCGGGGAGTGGTCGGGATCGCCGCCGGGTCGCCGCGGTATCCGGGGGCAGCCGTGCTCGCCGTCTCCGGGGCGCTGCGGGGCGGAGCAGGCGCCGTGCGGTACGTCGGGCCTGCGGGGGAGGCGGTCATCGCCCGCTTCCCGGAGACGCTCGTGTCCGACCTGGGGCCCGCCAAGGCCGGGCGCGTGCAGGCGTGGGTGGTCGGGCCGGGTGCCGGGGACGATGCGGCGACGGTGGCGGAAGTGCTCGCCATCGACGTGCCGGTGCTGCTCGACGCCGACGGTCTGCGGCTGGCGGAGCGGGACGCCGTGCGCGGGCGTACGGCACCGACGTTGATGACCCCGCATGCCGGGGAGGCGGCCGCGCTGCTCGGCGTGCCGCGGGAGGAGGTCGAGGGGGCTCGGCTGGCCGCGGTGCGGGAACTGGCGGCGGTGTACCGGGCGACCGTGCTGCTGAAGGGGTCCACGACGTTGGTCGCCGACTCCGGGGGAGGGGCGGTGCGGGTGAATGCCACGGGGACGGGCTGGCTGGCCACGGCGGGGAGCGGGGACGTGCTGTCGGGGCTGGCCGGGTCGCTGCTCGCGGCGGGGTTGTCCGCGCGGGACGCGGGGAGCGTGGCCGCGTATCTGCACGGGCTGGCGGGGCGGTTCGCGGCCGACGGGGCACCGGCCGGGGCACATGACGTCGCCGAGGAGTTGCCGTCGGCCTGGCGGGATGTCTACCGGTAAGCCCGGAAACCGGAAGCCCGGAAACCGTAAGCCCGTAAGCCCGTAAGCCGGGACGTCATCCCTTCAAGTACGCCAGTACCGCCAGCACCCGCCGGTTGTCCTCCGCCGACTGCTCTATCCCCAGCTTGCCGAAGATCGACGCGATGTGTTTGGCCACCGCGCTCTCGCTGACGTGGAGGGTGTGGGCGACGGCGGTGTTGGATCGGCCCTCGGCCATCAGGGCGAGGACCTCGTGCTCGCGCGGGGTCAGGGAGTCGGTGCGGCCCCGTTTCTCGCTGCGGGTCAGGAGCCTGGCGATGACCTGGGGGTCCATCACCGTGCCGCCGGCCGCGACCGTGCGCAGGGCGTCGATGAACTGGTCCGTGCGGGTGACACGGTCCTTGAGGAGATAGCCGACGGCGCCCTCGCCGGAGGCGAGGAGTTCGTGGGCGTAGAGCTGGTCGACGTACTGGGAGAGGATCAGGACCGGCAGCCCGGGGCGCGTGCGGCGGGCCTCCAGGGCCGCCTTCAGACCCTCGTCCGTGTGCGTCGGCGGCAGCCGGATGTCGATCACGGCGACGTCCAGGTCCGTCTCCGCCAGCGCCCGTACCAGCGCAGGACCGTTGTCCACGGAGGCGACGACCTCGCAGCCGTTCTCGCGCAGGGTGCGGGTCAGGCCGTCGCGGAGGAGGAAGAGGTCTTCGGCGAGGACGACGCGCACGGGATCTCCAGGGTCGCGGTGGTCGGTCCGCCCGGCGGGCTGTGCAGGGCGAGCGTGCCGTCGAAGGTATCCAACCGGCGGCGTATGCCCGGCAGTCCGGTCCCGGCCGCCGGGTCGGCGCCGCCGCGCCCGTCGTCCGTCACGCTCACCCGCAGGTGCGTGCCGTCGTGGGCGAGGGCGATGTCGACCCGGGTCGCCTCGGCGTGCTTGGCCGCGTTGGCGAGGAGTTCGGACACCGCGAAGTAGGCCGCCGCCTCGACGGGCGCGGGGAGACGGCTCGGCGGCAGGTGCGGGGCCACCTCGACGTCCAGGTGGCTGTCCAGGGCCAGGGAGCGGACCGCGTCGGCCAGGCCGCGGTCCGCCAGGATCGGGGGGTGGATGCCGTGGACCAGGTCGCGCAGGTCCTGCAGCGCCCGCTCGGAGGCGGCGCGGACGTCCAGGAGGAGGGTGCGGGCGGTCCGCGGGTCGGTGTCCAGCAGTCGGGTCGCCTCGTCCAGGGTGAGGCCCAGGGCCACCAGGCGTGCCTGGGCGCCGTCGTGCAGGTCCCGTTCGATGCGGGTGAGTTCGGCCGCGTGCACGTCCAGGGCGGTGGCCCGGGTGTCGGACAGCCGGGCCACGCGGCGGGCCAGTTCGGTGGTGCGCGGGGCGGTCAGCAGGCACCGGGTGAGGCGGGCGTGCAGGCTCGTCACGACCGGCGCCAGAGCCAGGCCCGCCGCGATGAGAGCGAGGCCCAGGAGCAGGGCGGTGACCATGGTGGCCGGCGAGGTGACCGGGACGAAGGCGTACCAGTTGCCGTCGCCCAGCCGGCGCCAGACGAAGGGCTGGACCAGCGCTCCGAACACCCCGTACTCGACCAGCGCGAGCGGAAGGGCCGCCAGCAGCCCGCCCGTCCACGGCTCCAGCCAGGCCCAGCGCAGGTCGTGCCAGAAGCCGTCGTCCCCGAGGATCGCGGCGCTGCGGCGGCGGGCGGACGTGCCGTGGGGGAGGGGGTCGGGAGGGCTGAGGGGACGGCCGCTCCAGCGGGCCGCGCGCTCGCGGTACCGGTCGGACACGCGGCGCAGCAGCCGCGCCGCCGCGGGCAGCAGCCGGAAACCGAGCCCGAGCGGCAGCAGCAGCAGCGCCCCGCCGACCAGCAGCCCGGCCCCGATCACGAGAAACCCGGCCAGGCCCAGCACCTGACAGCGCCCGAGCGCGGTCCAGTACCCGCTTCGGACCAGCCCCGTCGCATCGGCCTTCGGCGCGGTCATGACCCGGCTCCGGCCGGCCCCGACACCCGACTCCGCCCGGCCACGGCGCACTTCCTGCGCCGGAAGCCCCCCACTCCCGTACCCCCGCCCCGCTCACCCCGCAGTCGCCGGGATCGTAACCCCCGCGGTCCTGAGCCCGCGCCACACCCACGGCACCGCCGCCACCGCGCACGCCAGCCCGAACAGGACCATCGGCGTGGCCCGGCCGGTCTCCTCGTCCATGAACAGCAGCATCCCCAGGTTGACCAGGGCGTGGAAGCCGCCCGCGAGGAGCAGACGACGGTGTCCCCGTACGTCCTCCAGGGCCAGGCCCAGGACGACGGACATCGTGGTCGTGGCCAGCAGGAAGCCCGCCGCGTACGCCGGGCTCGCGGCCAGCACCTGGACATGCCACAGGCCCCACACCACGCCGACCGCCGCCGATGCGGTCAGCGGGCCGAAGCGAAGCCGCAGCAGGGGCTGGAGGAAGCAGCGCCAGCCGATCTCCTCACCGCAGGCGCCGACGAGTTGGGCGAGGGCGACGAGGAGGAACGGGTGGTGCAGGGCGCGCGGGTCGGTGGCGTGGGCGGCGCCGGTGAGCAGGGCGTACGGGCCTGCCGACAGGAGGATGATCAGGGGGGCGGTGGCGAGCAGCGGCCGCCGCGGGGAGGCCGGGGAGGCCGGGGCCGAACGCCCCGGAGCGAGCAGCTCACGCGTCCGGGACGGCCACAGCAGGAACGCCAGGCCCACGGCCAGGGCCGGGCCGAACTGGGTCAGTTGGACCACCTCCGTGGGGATGCCGGTGGCCGGCTGTACGGCTCCCAGCACTCCCGCCGCCACGAAGGCGCCCAGGAGATAGACCGCCGCCGCTGCTTTCCACCGCTGTCTCGTCTGCATGCCTTCGACACTGCCGGGCGGGCGCCGCGCGCGGACTGCACCTGTTTGCCGAACGGGGCTGTACCCAGCTCCACCCCCCTGGGTGACCCGCCCGCGCGCCACCCGGGATCCGGCAAGGCCGGACGTTTGGCTGATCGCATGATCAGCAGACGAATCGCGCACCGGGGCGCCGCGGTGCTGCTCGCCACCGCGACCGCCCTCCCGGCGGCAGGGACCGCCGTAGCCGCCCGCCCGCCCACGACGGGCCCGACACCCACCGCCATCGAACTGGTCCCCGGTGTGCCCCCGGGCCCGGCCCAGCCGTGGCAGATCGACACGCCCGACCAGGCGCTGCCGCCGAAGGTCTTCACGCCCACCAAGGCGGAGGACGCCCGGGAGCCCAAGGACGCGGCTCCGGGGACCTACGACCTCATCGAGTACATCCCGCTCGCCGACGCCGTCGCCAAGGTGACCTGCACCAAGCAGGCGGGGCCGTACCAGCGGCAGGTGGAGCGCTTCCTGAAGCGGAAGGCGGACGGGAAGCAGTCCGCCGCGGACTGCAAGGCCATCCGGGCCTTCCAGGTCAAGAACAAGATCAAGCCCGCCATCGGCTTCGCCGGGCCGGTCACCTGGTCGTCGATGATGCTGATCTCGGCGAAGAAGAACCCCAACGCGGCCAAGAAGTGCCCGGTCAGGTCGTACCGGGTCGCCTGCGTCGATCTGGACCGGCAGGTGACCTGGGTGCAGAAGGGCAGCAAGGTGGTGTTCGGGCCGGTGCCGATGCGCAGCGGGCGCAAGGGGCTCGTCACCCGGAAGGGCTGGCACACCGTCTACTGGCGGCACAAGAACCACGTGTCGACCCTGTACAACCAGCCGATGCCGTATGCCCAGTTCTTCGACGGCGGCCAGGCCTTCCACGCCGTCTACGGCAGCATCTTCACCACCGTCGGCTCCTACGGCTGCGTCAATATGAAGCTCGCCGACGCGCGCAAGCTGTGGGGGGTGCTGAAGAAGGGCGACCACGTCTATGTGTGGGGACGGCGGCCTGGTACCTGAGACTGCACCAGGGGCCCGCACAGCCCTCTGAGAGACTGGGGGCGCCATGAGTGAGACTTCAGCTGTGCCGACCGCGCCCCTGCGCGCCCGGGCCGAGATCGATCTGGCCGCCCTGCGCGCCAATGTGCGGGCCCTGCGTGCCCGCGCGAAGGGTGCGGCCCTGATGGCCGTCGTCAAATCCGACGCGTACGGCCACGGGGCGGTGCCGTGTGCCCGCGCGGCCGTCGAGGCCGGGGCCGCCTGGCTCGGCACGGCCACCCCGGAGGAGGCCCTCGCGCTGCGCGCCGCCGGTCTGGACACCCGTGTCCTGTGCTGGCTGTGGGTGCCGGGCGGGCCCTGGCGGCAGGCCATCGAGGCGGACATCGACGTCTCGCTCAGCGGGATGTGGGCGCTGCGCGAGGTGACGGAGGCCGCCCGGCAGGCGGGCCGGCCCGCGCGGGTGCAGTTGAAGGCCGACACCGGGCTCGGACGCAACGGCTGCCAGCCCGCCGACTGGCCCGAGCTGGTCGGTGAGGCCCTGCGCGCCGAGCGTGCGGGTCTGGTCCGGGTCACCGGACTGTGGTCCCACTTCGCCTGCGCCGACGAGCCCGGGCATCCGTCCATCGCCGCCCAGCTCTCCCGGTTCCGCGAGATGGTGGCGTACGCCGAGGAGCAGGGCGTGCGCCCCGAGGTGCGGCACCTCGCCAACTCCCCGGCCACGCTCACCCTTCCGGAGACCCACTTCGACCTGGTCCGTCCCGGTATCGCCATGTACGGCGTCTCGCCCAGCCCGGAGATCGGCACCCCGGCCGACTTCGGCCTGCGGCCGGTGATGACGCTCAGCGCCTCGCTCGCCCTGGTCAAGCACGTGCCGGGCGGCCACGGCGTCAGCTACGGCCACCACCACATCACCGCCGGCGACACCACCCTCGGCCTCGTGCCCGTCGGCTACGCGGACGGCATCCCCCGGCACGCCTCCGGCACCGGGCCGGTGCTGGTCGACGGCAAGTGGCGGACCGTCGCCGGGCGGGTCGCGATGGACCAGTTCGTGGTCGACCTCGGCGGGGACGAGCCCCCGGTGGGCGCGGAGGCGGTGCTGTTCGGGCCCGGTGACCGGGGCGAGCCGACCGCCGAGGACTGGGCGCAGGCCTGCGGCACGATCGCGTACGAAATCGTCACACGGATCGGAACGCGTGTTCCTCGCGTCTATGTGAACGGGGAAGAAGAGGGGTAACCCCTTTCAGGGCCGGGCGCCCCACGTCCGGTGACGCCTGTCACGAAGCGCGACACGCACCACATCGGAACCACACGCACCACGACGGCACCACCTGTTTCATTCACCCAGCGAACTGCAGTACGGCGAAGAGGAGCGGTACGTGAGCGAGAGCAGTGCGGAGGCCGTGGCGGACGCCGTCGCCTCGGCGGCCGCCGCCGCCTCCGCCGCGGAGGCGGCCGGGAGCTGGCGCAGGGCGACCGGCATCGCCGGTGCCGCGATAGGCGTGATCGCCGCGGGCGCGGCCGCGGGCGTCGCCATCGAGCGGATGACCGTCGGCCGCGGGATGCGCCGCAAGGCGCGGCTGGCGCTGGACTCGGCGGGCCCCTACGGCACCCTGCGCGGCACCCCCGGCAAGGCGCACGCCGACGACGGCACCGAGCTGTACTACGAGGTCGACGACGTCGAACCCGACCCCGGCCCGAACGTCTCCCCGCGCCGCCGCCGGCTCTTCGGCCGCAAGGCACCCGCCCCGGTCACCGTCGTCTTCAGCCACGGCTACTGCCTCAACCAGGACTCCTGGCACTTCCAGCGTGCGGCCCTGCGCGGGGTCGTACGGACCGTGCACTGGGACCAGCGCAGCCACGGGCGGTCCGGGCGGGGCGCGGCCCAGGCCCAGGACGGCGTGCCCGTCACCATCGACCAGCTCGGCCGCGATCTGAAGGCGGTCCTCGACGCGGCCGTACCGGACGGGCCGATCGTGCTGGTCGGCCACTCCATGGGCGGCATGACGATGATGGCGCTGGCCGACCAGTACCCGGAGCTGATCCGGGACCGGGTGGTAGCCACCGCCTTCGTCGGCACGTCCTCGGGGCGGCTCGGCGAGGTCAACTTCGGGCTTCCCCTCGCCGGCGTCAACGCGGTGCGCCGGATCCTCCCCGGGGTGCTGAAGGCGCTCGGACAGCAGGCGGAACTGGTGGAGAAGGGCCGCAGGGCCACCGCCGACCTGTTCGCCGGGATCATCAAGCGGTACTCGTTCGCGACCCGCGACGTCGACCCGGCGGTCGAGCGGTTCGCCGAGCGGATGATCGAGTCCACGCCGATCGACGTGGTCGCCGAGTTCTACCCGGCCTTCACCGACCACGACAAGACCGAGGCGCTCACCTGCTTCCAGGACTTCCCGGTGCTCGTGCTGGCCGGGGTGCAGGACCTGGTCACGCCCAGCGAGCACAGCGAGGTCATCGGCGACCTGCTCCCGGATGCCGAGCTGGTGCTCGTGCCGGACGCCGGGCACCTGGTCATGCTGGAACACCCGGAGGTGGTCACGGACCGCCTCGCCGACCTGCTCACCCGCGCGGGCGCCGTGCCCGCAGGAGCTACCGTAAGTGGCTATGGAAGCACCAGCAGCACCGCACAACCCCGCTGAGACCCGGCTGACCGTCACCACTCCCGAGCAGATGCGGGAGCTGGGCCGCCGACTGGCCAAGCTGCTGCGCGCGGGCGACCTGGTCATGCTCACCGGGGAACTGGGCGCGGGCAAGACGACGCTGACCCGCGGGCTCGGCGAAGGGCTCGGGGTCCGCGGCGCGGTCACCTCGCCGACCTTCGTGATCGCCCGGGTGCACCCCTCCCTCGGCGACGGCCCGCCGCTCGTCCACGTCGACGCCTACCGGCTCGGCGGCGGCCTCGACGAGATGGAGGACCTGGACCTCGACGTCTCCCTGACCGACTCGGTGATCGTCGTCGAATGGGGCGAGGGCAAGGTCGAGGAACTGACCGAGGACCGGCTGCGGGTCGTCATCCACCGGTCCGTCGGAACCGCACCCTCGGAGGTCACCCCCGAACCCCAGGGAACGGACGAGGTACGGCACGTGACCGTGACCGGGCTCGGGGAGCGGTGGGACCGAGCCGGTCTGGAGACGCTCGCGGCCTGATCCGCCGCACTTTCCGACAAGCCGTCGGCAACGTATTGCGCAGGACGTCCCGGGCGTGGTCACATGGTATCCAGCCCGTGGTTAGGTGTGCCTAACTACGCCCCGCCCCCGCACCTCAGGAGGCGTCCATGCCCGCTTCTCGCCCCACGGCGCAGCCGGCCGAGCGGCCCGTGAACAGCGGACTGTCCATGCGTGATCTGCTGGCGTCGTGCGCGGCCGCGGACGCGGTCTCCAGGCCACCGCGGGCCCCGGAGCCCGAGCCGGCCGGACGGCAGCAACGGCACCGCGAGGCCGCGTAACCCCCGCGCTAGCGGATGACGACGACCGGGACGCCGATCGTCGCGAACTTCCACATCGCGTCGCCGTCCTCGCGCCGCTCCCGGATGCCGCCCGTCCTGACGCCCTCGGCGGCCATGGTCACGCTGCCGGCCACCGCCGCGCTGAAGCCGATCACCACCCCGTCCACGCTGGTGAAGCGCACCACGTGCTCGATGGGGACCCCGTCCGTCCCGGTGACCGCGTTGGACCGGGACGTGACCCAGTACGTCCCCGTGGGCGGGTCGACGGTGCCGGGGCGTACCCCGAAGCCGCGCTGCACCCGGCCCAGCTCGTCGACCAGCCAGACCCGGTCGTCGTCCACCGAGTACACGACCCGTTCACCCTTGCCCGAGCCGCTCGGCAGGGCGCCCGGGTTGCGCCGGTCGCGCGGGGCCTTGCTGGTGCTGGCCGAGGGCGACACACTCGCCCCGGGCCGGCCGCCGAGGCCCGGCGGAACGGTCGCCGACGCCTGGTAGGCGAGGAAGCCGACGGTGCCCACGGCGGCCGCGGTCAGGCCGGCCACGATCCCCGAGCTGGTCCCTGCCACGTCCGTCCACCTCTGCCTCGCGTCATATGTCGTACTTCGTACAGACCGTAGCAGTCAGTCACGGCCTGCCCCGGACGGCCATGCACGAGCCGCGGGCGCCGTAGGCTGTTTGCGTGCTCTTGCTCGCTCTGGATACCGCCACCCCCGCCGTCACCGTCGCGCTGCACGACGGCACGGAAGTCGTCGCCTCGTCGAGCCAGGTGGACGCGCGCCGGCACGGAGAGCTGCTGCTGCCGGCCGTCGACCGCGTGCTTGCCGAGGCGGGGCTCAAGCTGGAGGCCGTCACCGGGATCGTGGTCGGCATCGGCCCCGGCCCCTACACCGGCCTGCGCGTCGGCCTGATGACGGCCGACACCTTCGGCCTCGCGCTCGGCGTCCCCGTGTACGGCCTGTGCACGCTGGACGGCCTCGCCTACGCCGCCGACATCGAGAAGGGCCCCTTCGTCGTGGCGACCGACGCCCGGCGCAAGGAGGTCTACTGGGCGACGTACGCCGACTCCCGCACCCGCCTGACCGACCCGGCCGTCGACCGGCCTGCCGACATCGCCGAGCGGGTCGCCGGGCTCCCCGCGGTCGGCGCCGGCGCGCTGCTCTACCCGGACACGTTCCCGAGCGCCCACGAGCCCGAGCACGTGTCCGCCGCCGCCCTCGCCTCGCTGGCCGCCGAGAAACTGGCCGCGGGCGAGGAACTTGCGGCGCCGCGTCCGCTGTACCTGCGCCGCCCCGACGCCCAGGTCCCCAAGAACTACAAGGTGGTCACGCCCAAGTGACCGCACAGCTGCGCGAGATGCGCTGGTGGGACATCGACCCGGTCCTGGAGCTGGAGAAGGACCTGTTCCCCGAGGACGCCTGGTCCCGGGGCATGTTCTGGTCCGAGCTGTCCCACTCCCGGGGCCCCGAGGCGACCCGGCGCTACCTCGTGGCCGAGGACGCCGACCGGATCGTCGGCTACGCGGGCCTGGCCGCCGCCGGCGAGCTGGCCGACGTCCAGACCATCGCCGTGAGCCGAGGCCTCCAGGGCACCGGCCTCGGCGCCCGCCTGCTGGCCGAACTGCTGAAGGCCGCCACCGCCTTCGAGTGCGCCGAGGTCATGCTCGAGTGCCGGGTGGACAACATCCGCGCCCAGAAGCTCTACGAGCGCTTCGGCTTCGAACCCATCGGATTCAGGCGCGGCTACTACCAGCCGGGGAACGTGGACGCCCTGGTGATGCGCCTGACCACGGAACCCCCGAGCGGCTCCGCCGCGGGTTCTTCCTCCGTACAAGGAACCGAGATCAATGACTGACGAACCTCTCGTCCTCGGCATCGAGACGTCCTGCGACGAGACCGGCGTCGGCATCGTCCGCGGCACCACCCTGCTGGCGGACGCCATCGCCTCCAGCGTCGACGAGCACGCCCGCTTCGGCGGCGTCGTGCCCGAGGTGGCGTCGCGGGCCCATCTGGAGGCGATGGTCCCCACCATCGACCGCGCCCTGAAGGAGGCGGGAGTCTCCGTGAAGGACCTCGACGGCATCGCGGTCACCGCGGGACCCGGCCTCGCCGGCGCCCTGCTGGTCGGCGTCTCGGCGGCCAAGGCGTACGCCTATGCGCTCGGCAAGCCCCTCTACGGCGTCAACCACCTCGCCTCCCACATCTGCGTGGACCAGCTGGAGCACGGCCCGCTGCCCGAGCCGACCATGGCCCTGCTGGTGTCCGGCGGCCACTCCTCCCTGCTCCTGTCCGAGGACATCACCTCCGACGTACGCCCTATGGGCCAGACCATCGACGACGCGGCGGGCGAGGCCTTCGACAAGATCGCCCGCGTGCTGAACCTGGGCTTCCCCGGCGGCCCGGTCATCGACCGCTACGCCCGCGAGGGCGACCCCGGGGCGATCGCCTTCCCGCGCGGCCTGACCGGCCCGCGCGACCCGGCGTACGACTTCTCCTTCTCCGGCCTGAAGACGGCCGTGGCCCGCTGGATCGAGGCCAGGCGCGCCGCCGGCGAGGAGGTCCCGGTGCGTGACGTGGCCGCCTCCTTCCAGGAGGCCGTGGTGGACGTCCTGACCCGCAAGGCGGTTCGCGCCTGCAAGGACGAGGGCGTCGACCACCTGATGATCGGCGGCGGTGTCGCGGCCAACTCCCGTCTGCGGGCCCTCGCCCAGGAGCGCTGCGAGGCGGCCGGCATCCGGCTGCGCGTCCCGCGCCCCAAGCTGTGCACGGACAACGGCGCGATGGTCGCGGCCCTCGGCGCCGAGATGGTCGCCCGCAACCGGGCCGCCTCCGGCTGGGACCTGTCCGCGGACTCCTCCCTGCCGGTGACGGACCCGCACGTCCCGGGCCACGACCATGTGCACGAGGTCAGCAAGGAGAACCTGTACTCATGACGGTCGCCCTGATGTGGGAGGCCCGGGCCGTCGAGGGGCGGGGCGAGGAACTGCTCGCCTGGGCGCGGACGCAGCGGCTCGCCCGGGAGCCGCTGCGCCGGGAGACCTTCCGCGCCCCGCAGGACCGGGTGCTGGTCATCACGTGGTGGGACGCGCCGTACGACGCCGGTCTGCCGGAACTGCCCGAGCCGGACGGGTCGTTGGCGAGCCGGGCGGTGCACCGGTGGCGCTTCGAGCCGGTGGACGGGGATCCGGAACGCTGAAGTGGCGCGCAGGCCCGTCCATCCGCTATGATCATCACACAGCGAACGGCCGGAACACCGGCCCGGACGCAGTGCGTTGGTGGTCCAAGGAAAGACGCCCCGCTTCCTGCGGGGAAATGCAGGTGCAAGGCCTGCCCGGCGCTCCACAGACACCCCGCTCCCGGCCCGCCGGGGGCGGGGTGTTCTCGTTCCCGGCGGGCCGGCCGGTTCAGTCCGCCGGGAACACCCTCGTCCCGCACCGCAGCATCCGGTCCGGACCCAGTACGCGCACCCGCCCGGTCAGCCGCAGCCGTGCCGTGTGCCGTACCTCGGCGCTCGACGGGCCCAGGCGCAGCTCCAGGGCCCCCGGCTCCACCACCCGCGCGCCCGTGCGGTCGGTGAAGGACGACAGGTCCGCGTGGAAGCGGAAGGTCACCCGGCGGGCCTCGCCCGGAACCAGTTCCACCCGCTGGTAGCCGATGAGCCGGACGTCCGGGCGGGTCACCGACGCCACCGGGTCGTGCAGGTACAGCTGGACGACCTCCGCGCCCGCGCACCCGCCCGTGTTGCGGACGGTCAGGGAGAGGTCGTACGAGCCGTCCGTGGTGACCTCGGTGACATCGTCGCCCGTGCAGTCCTGCCAGGAGAACGTCGTGTACGAGCGGCCGTGGCCGAAGGGGTACAGCGGGGTCGGGTCCAGGCTGCTGACCTCGCCGGCCAGGCCCAGCGGAGGCTGGAGATAGGTCCAGGGCTGTCCGCCGGGCAGCCGCGGGACGCTCACCGGCAGACGGCCCGAGGGGTTCACCCGGCCGGACAGGACTCCGGCCACCGCCGGGCCGCCCTCCTCGCCGGGGAAGAAGGCCTGCACGACCGCGCCGAGCCGGCCCTGCCAGCGGCCCAGTGCGTACGGGCGTCCGGTCAGCAGGACCAGGACCACCGGGATGCCCGTGGCGACCAGCGCGTCCAGCAGCTCGCCCTGTACGCCGGGCAGTTCCAGGTCCGCGACATCGCAGCCCTCGCCGGACGTGCCCCGGCCGAACAGGCCCGCGCGGTCGCCGAGGACCGCCACGCACACGTCCGCCTCCGCCGCCCGGGTCACCGCCTCCTGGATCCCGGCGGTGTCCGGGTCCGCGACCTCGCAGCCCTGGGCGAACGTGACCTTGGCGTCCGGGAGTTCGGCGCGCAGGGAGTCCAGGACGGTCGGGATCGAGATGCCGAGGGGGACCTCCGGGTGGTGGGGGAGGACGTGGGACGGGAAGGAGTAGCAGCCGAGCATCGCGAGCGCGTCCGCCGCGCGGGGGCCGACCACCGCGACCCGGGTGTCTGGGGCCAGCGGGAGCAGGCCGTCGGGGTTGTCCAGCAGGACCACCGACTCCTGGGCCAGCCGGCGGGCCAGGGCGCGGTTGTCCGCCGGGTCGAGGTCGACGGGGCCGGTCGGCTCCGGCTGCCAGTCCGCGTCCAGCAGACCCAGTTCGCACTTCTGGAGCAGGACGCGGCGGGCCGCCCGGTCCACCAGGGACTCCGGGACGCGGCCCTCGCGTACGGCGGTCACGAGCGGTGTGCCGTAGCAGTGCAGGGTCGGCAGCTCGACGTCGACGCCCGCCGCGAGTGCCAGGTGCGCCGCGCCCGCCTCGTCCTCGGCGACCCGGTGCTGGGTCCGCAGGAAGCCGATGCCGAAGTAGTCGGCGACCACGGTGCCGGTGAACCCCCACTCGTCCCGCAGGAGTTCGGTGAGCAGGCGCGGGTCGGCGGAGACCGGAACGCCGTCGGTCTCGGTGTACGCGGCCATCACCGAGCGCGCCCCGCCCTCGCGCAGCGCCATCTCGAACGGCGGCAGGGTCACGTCCGCGAACTCGCGCACGCCCGCCCGGACGGGGGCGAGGTTGCGGGCGCCCGCCGAGGACGCGTACCCGGCGAAGTGCTTGAGCGTGGCGATGATCCCGGCCGACTCCAGGCCGCGCACATAGGCCGCGCCGACCGTGCCGACCAGGTACGGGTCCTCGCCGATCGTCTCCTCCACCCGGCCCCAGCGCGGGTCGCGGACCACGTCCAGGACGGGGGCCAGGCCCTGGTGGACGCCGGCCGCGCGCAGATCGCGGCCGATGTGCCGGCCCAGCTCCTCGACCAGCGCCGGGTCGAAGGCCGCGCCCCAGGCCAGCGGCACCGGATACGCCGTCGCGCCCCAGGCCGTGAAGCCCGCCAGGCACTCCTCGTGGGCGAGGGCCGGGATGCCGAAGCGGCCCGCCGCCGCGATCCGCCGCTGGGCGCGGGCCAGGGCCTCGGCGCCGACATCCGCCGCCACGGGGGCGGTGCCGAAGGAGCGGGTCAGCTGGCCGAGGCCACGGGTGATCAGCTCGTTCCATTCATCGGCGGAGGGGCCGGCGGTCATCTCCCGCTGCAGCGGGGCGACCCCGCCGCCGTCCGTGGCGGCGCCCACCCACACGCCGTACAGCTGGGCGGTCTTCTCCTCCAGGGTCATCCGGGAGAGCAGGTCGCCGACGCGGTCGGCGGCGGGCCGGGCGGGGTCGCGCCAAGGAGCGATGGTCATGGAACTCCCGTCGGATGGGTCGGGATGCTCGCGAATGTTTCGGATAAAATCTCGAATGTTCCGGGAACCTATGGCGCACACAGACCTTCGTCAAGAGGGGCCGCAGGGATACGATCCCGGGCATGAAGCCTTCGAAGCCCGTAGAAACGCAGACGGCGACCCTCGCCGAGATCGCCCGGGAAGCCGGAGTGTCCGCTCCGACTGTTTCGAAGGTCCTCAACGGCCGCGCCGACGTCGCCCCGGCGACCCGCACCCGTGTCGAGGAACTGCTGCGCGCCTACGGCTACCGGCGCCGCCGCGCCGAGGCCTCCCGCTCGCCGCTGATCGACCTGGTCTTCCACGAGCTGGAGAGCGCCTGGGCGATGGAGGTCATCCGCGGGGTGGAGAACGTGGCACGGGACGCGGGTCTGAGCGTGGTGCTGTCCGAGTCGGCCGGGCGGCTCACCCCGGGGCGGACCTGGGCCGACCAGGTCGCCGCCCGCCGCCCGCACGGGGTGGTCCTCGTACTGTCCGGCCTGGACGAGTCCCAGCGGGCGCTGCTGACCAGCCGGTCCATCCCGTTCGTGGTGATGGACCCGGCCGGCGACCCCGGCCCGGACGTCCCCTCCATCGGCGCCACCAACTGGCAGGGCGGCCTCGCCGCCACCCGCCACCTGGTCGAACTCGGCCACACCCGGATCGGCGCGATCAGCGGCCCCTCCCGGATGATGTGCAGCCGCGCCCGCGTCGACGGTTACCGGGCCGCCCTGGAGACCGCCGGCCTCCCCGTCGACCAGCGCCTGATCAGGACCGGCGACTTCCACCACGACTCCGGCTACCGCCTGGGCCTGGAACTGCTGCGTGGCCCCGACCGGCCCACCGCCGTCTTCGCGGGCAACGACCTGCAGGCGCTGGGGCTGTACGAGGCCGCGCGCGAGCTGGGCCTGCGCATCCCGGAGGACCTGAGCGTGGTCGGCTTCGACGATCTGCCGGTGGCCCGCTGGGTGGGCCCGCCGCTGACGACCGTACGGCAGCCGCTTACGGAGATGGCCGAGGCCGCGGCGCGGCTGGTGCTGGAACTGGCCCGCGCACAGGACGAGCGGGCGGCGACCCGGGTGGAGCTGGCGACGAGTCTGGTGGTGCGGTCCAGCACGGCAGCGCCGGGTGTGGCCGGAAGTTGACGTATTGACGGGTGGGAGGTGCGCCCCCACACTCCTCCGAAGTCAATCGGTTGCACGACCGAAACTTTCGGAGGCACCCGCAATGAGATCCTCCAGAACTCCCTTGAGGGCCTGTCTGGCCGCCCTGGTCACCGCCGTCGGCCTGTTCACCGCCGGCACCGGCACCGCCCACGCCGCCGACACGCCCCTGCGTGACCTCGCGGCGGCGAAGGGCAAGGTCATCGGCACGGCGGTCACCGGCTCCAAGCTCACCGGCACCTACGGCGACCTCGCCGGGGCCCAGTTCAGCTCGCTGACCCCGGGCAACGCCATGAAGTGGGGCACGGTCGAGCCCACGCAGGGCAGCTTCAACTGGAGCGAGGCCGACCAGATCGTGGCCTTCGCCCAGGCCCACCACCAGCAGGTACGCGGCCACACCCTGGTCTGGCACAGCCAGAACCCGAGCTGGCTGACCAGCGGCAGCTGGACCTCCGCCCAGCTCGGCAGCCTGCTGCAGAACCACATCAGTACCGAGGTCGGCCGCTACCAGGGCGAGATCGCCGCCTGGGACGTGGTCAACGAGCCGTTCAACGAGGACGGCAGCTACCGCTCGACGCTCTGGTACAACGGCCTCGGCCCCGGCTACATCGCCTCCGCTCTGACCTGGGCCCACGCGGCCGATCCGGACGCCAGGCTGTACATCAACGACTACAACGTCGAGGGCGTGAACGCGAAGTCCACCGCCCTGTACAACCTCGTCAGGTCCCTCAAGCAGCAGGGCGTCCCGATCGACGGCGTCGGCCTCCAGGCCCATCTGGTCCTCGGCCAGGTGCCGGCCACGCTCCAGCAGAACATCCAGCGCTTCGCCGACCTCGGCGTGGACGTGGCGATCACCGAGCTGGACGTACGGATGGCACTACCGGCCGACAGCACGAAACTCGCCCAGCAGGCCGCCGACTTCAAGTCCGTCGTGGCCGCCTGCGCGGCCGTGGCCCGCTGCGCCAACGTCACCGTGTGGGGCTTCACCGACTCCGACTCCTGGGTGCCGAGCACGTTCCCCGGGTACGGGGCGGCGACGCCGTACGACGAGAACTACGCACCGAAACCGGCGTACCACGGCATCGCCGAGGCGCTCGGCGGTTCCACCACCACCCCGCCCCCGACCGCCGCCTGCACCGCGGCCTACAGCGTGACCAGCCAGTGGAACACCGGCTTCACCGGCCAGGTGACGATCTCCTGCTCCGGGGCCTCGCTGTCCTCGTGGAAGGCGAACTGGACGTTCGGCGCGGGCCAGCAGATCACGCAGGCCTGGAACGCCGCCTGCACCCAGTCGGGCACGGCGGTGTCCTGCGCGAACGCCTCGTACAACGGGGCGGTGCCGGACGGCGGTTCGGTGACGTTCGGGTTCAACGCGTCGTGGAGCGGGAGCAACCCGGTGCCCGCGGTGACGGTGGGATGAGAATTTCCCGAGAAAACCGTCTCTCACGGGTTCTCCTAACAATCCGCTAATAATTCGGACTTACGTTCCTGCCCGTGACGCGACACGAGGAGCAAGGCGACGCGGGCGGACGGGTGGGCCGGCGGTCGAGAGCGCTGAAGGCCGTCGGCCTCGCCGTGGCGGGACTGCTGGTGCTGGGCACGGCCGCAGCCGGGTATGCCTACTGGCACCTCGACGACAACATCAAGAGCGTGGACATCGACAGCGCGCTCGGCGACAACCGCCCGGCGCAGGCGGTGATCGCCCCGGCCGCGTCGGCCGGCGCCTCCCCGCTGCCCACCGGAGCCCTGAACATCCTGGTCCTCGGATCCGACTCGCGCAGCGGCAAGGCCAACCAGGAGCTGGGCGGCGGCGACAGTTCCGGCGCCCGTTCCGACACCGCGATGGTGGTGCACCTCGACGCCGGCCGGACGAGGGCGAGCGTCGTCAGCATCCCGCGCGACACCCTCGTCACCCGACCGTCCTGTCCGCTGTCCTCCGGCGGGTCCACGGCAGCGGCGTACCACGCGATGTTCAACAGCGCCTATTCGGTGGGCGGACCGGTCTGCGCGGTGAAGACCGTCGAGTCGATCACCGGTGTCCGCATGGACCACTACATCGAGATCGACTTCTCCGGCTTCGCCAAGCTCGTGAACGCGCTCGGCGGGGTCACGGTCACCACCGACGAGGACATCGACGACGACAAGAGCCATCTGCACCTCACGGCGGGCACCCACCACCTGGACGGCACCCGGGCCCTGGCCCTCGCCCGCACCCGGCACGGCATAGGCGACGGCAGCGACCTCGGCCGCATAGGCCTCCAGCAGAAACTGGTGAAGGCCCTGCTGGAGCAGATGGCCGCCACCGATCTCCTCACCGACCCGGCCAAGCTCTACCAGGTCGCCGACGCGGTCACCGCCAGCCTCACCACCGACACCGGGCTGGACTCCCTGGCCGAGCTGACGAAGCTCGGCCGGAGCCTGAAGGGCCTCGCGGCCGACCGGGTGAAGACGGTGACGATGCCGGTCGTCACGGCACCCTCCGACCCCAACCGCGTGGTGGCCGAGGAGCCGGCGGCGAGCGAACTGTGGGCTTCGCTGCGCTGAGCGGCTTCTCCCCGAAACAGCGGCACCGCAGGGCCCCGGAAAAAATCTTCGAGGAAATTCCGGGCGCGTGTCGATCCGGACGTCTCCCGTTCGACGCATGGGTGAGCGGCGGGGGAAGGCCCCGCCGCCGCAGACCGAAGGAGTCACCATGCCCCGCTACCTGTCGCTCGTGCAGATCGACGAGGCCTCCGCCCCCGCCGAGGGCCCCAGCGAGGAACTGATGCAGCGGATGGGCCGGCTGATCGAGGAGGTCACCAAGGCCGGGGTCATGCTCGACACCGCCGGGCTGACCCCCTCCGCCCAGGGCACCCGGATGCGCTGGGAGGGCGGGAAGATCTCCGTCACCGACGGGCCCTTCACCGAGTCCAAGGAGGTCGTCGGCGGCTACGCGATCATGCAGTGCAAGGACAAGGCCGAGGCCCTGGAGTGGACCAAGAGGTTCCTCCAGGTCCACGAGGAGCACTGGACCGTGACCTGCGAGGTCCGGGAGATCGCGGAAGGCTGAGCCCTTTCTGGGCCCTGATCCTTTGGCCCCGGGCCGTCCGGGGGTGTTGCATGGTGGGCTGTGGAACCACAGCCCACCGCGGCGCACACGATCGAGACCGTCTTCCGTCTGGAGTCCCCGCGGGTCATCGCCGGCGTCGCCCGGATCGTGCGGGACGTCGGCATCGCCGAGGAGCTGGCGCAGGACGCGCTGGTGGCGGCACTGGAGAAGTGGCCCAGGGACGGCGTGCCCGACAACCCGGGTGCCTGGCTCATGGCCACCGCCCGGCACCGCGCCGTCGACCTGGTCCGGCGCCGCGAGACCTACGCCCGCAAGCTCGCCGAGATCGGCCGGGACCTGGAGACCACGGCCCCGCCCGAGGAACCCGCCGACCCGGACGACATCGACGACGACCTGCTGCGGCTGGTCTTCACCACCTGCCACCCGGTGCTGTCCCCGGAGGCCCGCACCGCGCTCACCCTGCGCCTGCTCGGCGGCCTGACCACGGCCGAGATCGCCCGCGCCCACCTGGTCCCGGAGCCGACGATCGCCCAGCGCATCGTCCGGGCGAAGAAGACGCTCGCCACGAAGAACGTCGCCTTCGAGGTGCCGTACGGACCCGACCGCGAGGCCCGCCTCGGCTCCGTCCTGGACGTCATCTACCTGATCTTCAACGAGGGTTACGCGGCCACGGCCGGGGACGACCTGCTGCGTCCCGGGCTGTGCGAGGACGCGCTCCGGCTGGCCCGTGTGCTCTCCTCGCTGATGCCGAAGGAGCCCGAGGTGCACGCCCTGACCTCGCTCCTGGAGTTCCAGGCCTCCCGCGCCGCCGCCCGCACCGGCCCCGACGGCGCACCGGTGCTCCTGAAGGACCAGAACCGCCGCCGCTGGAACCGCATGCTCGTCGCCCGCGGCATCCGGGCCCTCGGCCGTGCCGACGCAACGGCCACCGGTGCCCCCGGTACCTACGCCCTCCAGGCGGCCATCGCCGCCTGCCACGCGCACGCGTACACCTACGAGGAGACCGACTGGCGGGCCATCGCCACCCTGTACGGCCTGCTCGCGGCCCGTTCCCCGTCCCCGGTCGTGGAACTGAACCGTGCCGTCGCCGTGTCGATGGCCGAGGGCCCGGCCGAGGGGCTGAAGCTGGTGGACGCCCTGGCCGCCGAACCCGCCCTGCGGGAGTACCACCTGCTGCCCAGCGTGCGGGGCGACCTGCTGGCACGGCTGGGCCGCACCGCCGAGGCACGCGAGGAGTTCGAACGGGCTGCCGGGCTGACGCGCAACGAGCGCGAGCGGCAGCTGCTGCGGGAGAGACTGCGTTCCCTGCCCGGCGGGTGAGGGCTCAGGGGCGCGCGGACGCGGGGGCCCCGATCAGCATGGTCGGCGCCCCCGCGACCCGGGTGAGGAACACCGTGGCCGCGCCCGGCCCCTGCGGTTTGACCTTCCTGCGCAGCTCCTCCGGCTCCACCGCCGAGCCCCGCTTCTTCACGGTCAGCGTGCCGACCTCCCGCTCCCGCAGCAGGGCCTTCAACTTCTTGACGTTGAAGGGGAGTTGATCGGTGATCTCGTAGGCGGAGGCGTACGGCGTCGGGCGCAGCTCGTCGGCCGCGACATACGCGATGGTCGCGTCGAGGAGGCCGCCGCCGACCTCCTCGGCCACCTCCGCGACCAGGTGGGCGCGGATGACGGCGCCGTCGGGCTCGTACAGGTACCGCCCGACCGGGCGCACTCGTGGATCGGGCAGTCCCCGGCCGAGCAGCGTGCGCGGGCCCGGAAGCAGCGTGGCCCGTACGGCCCCCGGCGTCCCGGTGCCGAACCACAGCACCGCCTCCTTCACGTCCCCGCCGTCCGAGATCCACTCGGCCTCGGCCTCGGCGGGGACCGCCTCGTGCGGGATGCCGGGGGCGATCTTCAGAGCCGCGCGGGGAGCCCCGAGGGCCGTGGCGACCGCCCAGGACAGGGGCGGTGAGTACGCCTCCGGGTCGAAGATCCTGCCCCGCCCGCCCCGGCGGGCCGGGTCCACGAACACGGCGTCGTAGCCGGCCGTGTCCACCTCCGTGACGTCCGCCTCCCGCACCTCGATCAGGCCGGCGAGCCCCAGCGCCTCGGCGTTCGCCCGTGCCGCGGCCGCCGTCGGCGGATCCCGGTCCACGGCCAGCACCCGGATCCCGGCCCGGGCCAGCGCGATCGCGTCGCCGCCGATCCCGCAGCACAGGTCGGCGACCGAGGCCACACCCAGTTCCTTCATACGGTTCGCCCGGTACGCCGCCACGCTCGCGCGGGTCGACTGCTCGACCCCGTTGGGCGTGAAGAACATCCGGCCCGCGTCCTCGGCCCCGAACTTGGCCGCCGCCCGCTGCCGCAGCCGGGCCTGCCCCAGCGCCGCCGACACCAGCTCGGCCGGGTGCTCGCGGCGCAGCCGAGTGGCGACGGCCAGCTCCTGGGCGGGGTCGGTGTCGCGCACCTCGTCGAGGAGGGCGCGGCCTTCGGGGGTGAGGAGAGGAGCGAGGTCGTTCACCGGGTCATTGTGGGCCAGTCGGTGGATGGTGCGCCTCCGGTGGCGGTGTCGACCCGGGTTCTGGGCTGGGGCCTGGGAAGATCCGACGCCATGGAACTAGTACTACAAAATGACAAAAGTCGGGCAGGGCTTCGGAGGACCTCCCTCCGCTGCGGCGCGGCCGTACTGGCCTGTGTCGCCTTCGCCTCCGGCTGCGCCGCCGAGGACGCGGACTCCGGCCCCCACTCCGGGCCGGGCCGGCCGGGCCGGGGCGGCCCCGCCCAGGCGCTGGACCCCCAGGCCCGTGCCGCCGCCGAACACGCCCGACTGGTCGCCGCCGCCCGGCACTGGCGGCTGGACCGGGTGCCCCTGACGCCCCCCGCGCCGCCGTCCCGCAAGCCCAGGATCACCCCGCGCGACGGCTTCGAGGTGGACGGTCAGGAGGAGGAGAACCTGCCGCCGGTCTTCACCACCGTCCCCACCCGGCAGAAGGTCGTGTTCCTCACCATCGACGACGGCGCCGAGAAGGACCCGGACTTCCTGCGCATGATGAGCGACCTGAAGATCCCCTACACGGCCTTCCTCAGCAACTACCTCGTCAAGGACGACTACGGCTACTTCCGCCGGATGCAGGCCGAGGGACACACCCTCAACAACCACACCCTCACCCACCCCTACCTGCCCGGCCTGTCGTACGAGGAGCAGAAGGACGAGATCTGCGGCATGCAGGCCATCATGAAGAAGCAGTTCGGCAAGGCGCCCACGGTCTTCCGCCCGCCCTACGGCAACTACAACGGCGACACCCTGCGCGCCGCCAAGACCTGCGGGATCAGGTACGCGCCGATCTGGGACGAGGAGGTCTTCGTCGACCACTGGGAGTACCGCGACTGGGACCGCGCTCTGCATCCCGGCGACATCGTGCTCACCCACTTCCGCGGCCGTGACGACTGGGACGGCACGATGGTCGACGACATGCGCAGGTTCCTGAACAGGGTCACGCGCGACGGGTACGCCGTGGCACGCCTGGAGGACTACCTGTGAGGCGCCGGGGGCGACCGGGACGTGCTCGGGCCGCACCGGCCGCCGTACTCGCCTCCACCCTGCTCCTCGCGGGCTGCGCCCAGTCCGTCGACCCCATCGAACGCCTGGGCAAGCGGGCGGCCCAGGGGGCACGGCCGCCGAGCCGGGCCGGTGACGAGGCCTACCGCCGCTGGGGCCTGGCCGCCCCGCTCGCCGCGCCGCCCCGCAACCCGGGCCGGCTCGTGACGGCCCATCGGGCGGGCGCCGACCCGCCCCGGGTCCTGGACCACGTCGCCACCACCGACAAGGTCGTCTTCCTCACCTACGACGACGGCGCCGAACGGGACCCGCGGTTCGTCGACATGGTCCGCGACCTGAGGCTGCCGGTCAGCTTCTTCCTCACCGACAGCGTCGTGGGACCCGGCTACGGCCACTTCGCCCGTCTGCGCGCGGTCGGCGCCGACATCGAGAACCACACCCTCGACCACCCGGCGATGCCCGGACTGCCGTACGCCGGCCAGCGCGCCGAGATCTGCGGCCAGCAGGACAAACTCAGGTCCCGTTTCGGCATCCGCCCGCGCCTGTTCCGCCCGCCCTACGGCACGTACGACACCACGACCCTGCGCGCGGCCGCCGATTGCGGCATCTCCGCACTCGTCCTGTGGCGCGCCGCCATGACCTCCGACGGCATCTCCTACGTGCGGGGGGAGAGGCGTCTGCGCCCGGGAGACGTCGTCCTCGTCGGCCCCGACGAGGCCACCGGTCTCACCCTCAGGGAGCGCACGAGACGCCTGCTGCGCCGCGTCCAGGCGAGCGGGCTGACGGTGGGGAGCCTCGAGGACTATCTGTAGAGCCTTCCGGAGCCGGTGCTCCACGGGCCCCGACCGGGCCGACGCGCCGCACCGCATTGGCACTCCGCTTGACCGAGTGCTAATCGCAGTCATAGTCTCGGCTCTGGCACTCCCCCCTGGAGAGTGCCAACACGCGACGGGCAGGTCCGGCACCCGCGACGACGGATCCACCTGGTCGCCACCTCAGACAGTTAACCCCGTGAGATCTCCGAAGGGGGAGGTCGGATCGTGACGACCACCAGCTCCAAGGTTGCCATCAAGCCGCTTGAGGACCGCATCGTGGTCCAGCCGCTCGACGCCGAGCAGACCACCGCCTCTGGCCTGGTCATCCCGGACACCGCCAAGGAGAAGCCCCAGGAGGGCGTCGTCCTGGCCGTGGGCCCGGGCCGCTTCGAGAACGGCGAGCGCCTGCCGCTCGACGTCAAGACCGGCGACATCGTGCTGTACAGCAAGTACGGCGGCACCGAGGTGAAGTACAACGGCGAGGAGTACCTCGTCCTCTCGGCTCGCGACGTGCTCGCGATCATCGAGAAGTAAGACACCTCGAACACATTGCTTGACGCTGCGCCCCTGGCCCCCGCGACCACTGAAAAGGCCGGGCGCCCGGGGCGCAGTGCCGTTTTCACCCACAGATTTCCGAGAGGGCTCACGCTGTCATGGCGAAGATCCTGAAGTTCGACGAGGACGCCCGTCGCGCCCTCGAGCGCGGCGTCAACAAGCTGGCCGACACGGTGAAGGTGACGATCGGCCCCAAGGGCCGCAACGTCGTCATCGACAAGAAGTTCGGCGCCCCCACCATCACCAACGACGGTGTCACGATCGCCCGCGAGGTCGAGATCGAGGACCCGTACGAGAACCTCGGTGCCCAGCTGGTGAAGGAGGTGGCGACCAAGACCAACGACGTCGCTGGTGACGGCACCACCACCGCCACCGTGCTCGCCCAGGCGCTGGTGCGCGAGGGCCTGAAGAACGTCGCCGCCGGTGCCTCCCCGGCCGCCCTGAAGAAGGGCATCGACGCCGCGGTCAAGGCCGTCTCCGACGAGCTGCTCGCCTCGGCGCGCCCGATCGACGAGAAGTCCGACATCGCCGCCGTCGCCGCGCTGTCCGCCCAGGACCAGCAGGTCGGTGAGCTGATCGCCGAGGCCATGGACAAGGTCGGCAAGGACGGTGTCATCACCGTCGAGGAGTCCAACACCTTCGGTCTGGAGCTGGACTTCACCGAGGGCATGGCCTTCGACAAGGGCTACCTGTCGCCGTACTTCGTGACGGACCAGGAGCGCATGGAGGCCGTCCTCGAGGACCCGTACATCCTCATCAACCAGGGCAAGATCTCCTCCATCCAGGACCTGCTGCCGCTGCTGGAGAAGGTCATCCAGTCGGGTGCCTCCAAGCCGCTGCTGATCATCGCCGAGGACCTCGAGGGCGAGGCCCTGTCGACCCTCGTCGTCAACAAGATCCGCGGCACCTTCAACGCGGTCGCGGTCAAGGCCCCCGGCTTCGGTGACCGCCGCAAGGCGATGCTGGAGGACATGGCGGTCCTCACCGGCGCCACGGTCATCTCCGAGGAGGTCGGCCTCAAGCTCGACCAGGCCGGCCTGGACGTGCTGGGTTCCGCCCGCCGCGTCACGGTCACCAAGGACGACACCACGATCGTCGACGGCGCCGGCGACTCCTCGGCCGTCCACGGCCGCGTCGCCCAGATCAAGGCCGAGATCGAGAACACCGACTCCGACTGGGACCGCGAGAAGCTCCAGGAGCGCCTCGCGAAGCTGGCCGGCGGCGTGTGCGTGATCAAGGTCGGCGCCGCCACCGAGGTGGAGCTGAAGGAGAAGAAGCACCGTCTGGAGGACGCCATCTCCGCGACCCGCGCCGCGGTCGAGGAGGGCATCGTCTCCGGTGGTGGCTCCGCGCTGGTCCATGCCGTCAAGGTCCTGGAGGGCAACCTCGGCAAGACCGGCGACGAGGCCACGGGTGTCTCGGTCGTCCGCCGCGCCGCCGTCGAGCCGCTGCGCTGGATCGCCGAGAACGCCGGCCTGGAGGGTTACGTCATCACCTCCAAGGTCGCCGAGCTCGACAAGGGCCAGGGCTTCAACGCCGCCACCAGCGAGTACGGCGACCTGGTCAAGGCCGGCGTCATCGACCCGGTCAAGGTCACCCGCTCCGCCCTGGAGAACGCCGCCTCCATCGCCTCCCTGCTGCTCACGACCGAGACCCTGGTCGTCGAGAAGAAGGAAGAGGAGCCGGCCGAGGCGGGCCACGGCCACTCGCACGGCCACGCCCACTGACGCACTTCGGCGTTGAGGCCCGGCACCCCCTCGGGGTGCCGGGCCTTCGCCGTCCGTTCTAGTTCTCCAGCGCGTCCAGCGCGCCCAACTGCCCCAGCAGTCCGAGCCGGTCGTACTGCCACCAGCCCTCGCGGATCCGGCCGTCGCCGTCGAACCGGAAGATGGTCGTACCGGTCATCGACACCTGCCGGCCGGTGTTGGGCAGGCCCATGAACTCGCCCGTCTGGATGCCGTACCAGGACCAGCGGGTGCAGACCCGGTCTCCCTGGGTGAGCTGGTCCTCGGCCGTGAACGTGAAGTCGAAGGCGCCCCGCCACATGTCGATCTCACGCCGCATGTTGTCCAGCCCGAGCGTGTCCTGCTCGTTGGCCGGATCGTGGTCGTGGTAGTTCTCCGCGAGCAGGTCGTTCAGCGGTGGCAACGGCCCCTGTATCGCGACCGTGTCGAAGAACCGCCGCGCCTGGGTCGCGTACAACTGCTCGTCGCGCACGACGTCCAGGTCCGTGAACGTCGGCATCTCGTCGCACAGGGCGACCAGCTCCCGGAAGATCTGGTCGGTCTCCGGCAGGTTCGAGTTCCGCATCGCCTCCTCGTACGACGGGAACTCCACGATCTCGATGACGTGGGTCGCGTCCGAGCGGTCCTTGGCGACCACCGCGTGCGTCGCGGTCCGCTTCCCCTTGGTCTGTTCGACCCACTGGTCCATCAGCCGGTTCATCTCGTCGAGCCGGCTGGTCCTGCAGTCGATGAGCTGTACGAACGTCATGGCGCCGCCTCCCGGCCCCCTGGGTCCGGATCCGTCAGGCCCATTTTCCCACCGGAACGCGGTCGCCACCCGTCCTACTGTGGCCCGTACTTGCGTCCTGTCTTCGTGCTGATTCCGCCGAGCAGTCCGCGCGGGGCGACCTTCACCAGTCCCATCAGCGCCTTGTACCGGGGATCCGGGATGGACAGCGTCTTCCCGCGCGCGAGGTCGGCGAGGGCCGCCGCGACCAGCTTGTCCGCGTCCAGCCACATCCAGCCCGGGATGTTGTCCGTGCCCATCCCGGCCCGCTCGTGGAACTCGGTGCGCACGAAGCCGGGGCACAGCGCCATCAGCCGCACCCCGCTGCCCGCCAGGTCCTTCGCCGCGCCCTGGGTGAACTGCACGACCCAGGCCTTCGAGGCGCCGTAGGTGCCCCGGGGCACGAAGGCCGCCACCGAGGCGACATTCACCACCCCGCCGCGCCCGCGCTCGCGCATCGCCCCGGACGCCGCCGAGGTCAGCCGCAGCACCGCCTCGCAGTGCACCTTGAGCATCCTCAGCTCGTCGGCCATGGGCACGTCGAGATAGTGGCCCTTGTTGCCGAAGCCGGCGTTGTTGATCAGCAGGTCGACCGGGTTCTTCCGGTCAGCGAGCCGGTCGGCCACCGTCTCGATGCCCTTGTCCTCGGCGAGGTCGGCGGACAGCACCTCCGCCTCGATGCCGTGCCGGTCGTGCAACTCGGTCGCCTGCTCGCGCAGCCGTTTGGCGTCCCGCGCCACCAGGACGAGGTCATGCCCGTCAGCCGCCAGGCGCCGCGCGAACGCGGCACCGATTCCCGCGGTCGATCCCGTAATCAGAGCCGTTGTCATGGCCCAAGGGTAGTGACCCGGACCGACAGCGTCCGCTGCCGGTGACGTCCCCTCAGCGGGCCTGTCCGGCGACGTACTTACGGGCCGCGGCCAGCGCCTCGCCGTGCAGCGCATCGCCCGCCGCGAGCAGCCGCGGCAGCAGGTCCCGCTCGGTGGTCACCGCGCGGAACTGCATCGCTGCCGTCACCTCGTGGTCCGGCCGGTGCACGACCTCGATCGGGTCGCCCGCCCGGATCCCACCCGGTTCGATCACCCGCAGGTAGGCACCCGTCGCGCCCTTCCGGGTGAACCTCCTCACCCATCCCCGCTCGCCCAGATGGCCCTGGAACGTACGACACGGAATCCGCCCCGCGGTGACCTCCAGAACCACCTCGGACCCGATCCGCCAGCGCTCGCCGATCAGCGCCCCGGACACGTCCAGACCCTCCGTCGTGAGGTTCTCGCCGAAGGAACCATTGGCCAACGATCGGCCCAGCTCCCGCTCCCAGTCGTCGAGGTCCTCGCGCGCGAAGGCGTACACCGCCTGGTCGTCACCGCCGTGATGGCGCAGGTCGCACACCGTGTCCCCGGCGACGCCGCTCGCGCCGACCCCTTTGGGTCCGGGAGCCGCCACCCGTACCAGCCCGTCCGCAGGCCGCTTGTCGATGGCCGTCACGCCCTCGGCCTGGTCCGTGTACGGCACCGGCCGCGGGCGGCCGAGGTTCACCGAAAGAAGCTTCATGTCCGCACGGTACGGGACCGCAACCCAAAGCGTCGACGCGATATCGGGCACCATGTCCAAGCTCGCCTTATGCTTGAAGGGTGATCGAGGCCCGTCATCTCCGAGTCCTGCGCGCCGTCGCCACCTCCGGTTCCTTCTCGGCGGCGGGGCGCGAACTGGGCTGCACCCAGCCCGCCGTCAGCCAGCAGATGAAGGCCCTGGAGGCCTCGGTCGGCACTCCGCTGCTGGTCCGCAGCGGCCGCGAGATGCGCCTGACCCAGGCAGGGGAGGCCCTGGTCCGGCACGCCTCCGGCATCCTCGCCGGGCTCACCGCGGCCGAGGAGGAGGTCGCCGCCATCGCGGGCCTCAGGGCCGGCCGGGTCCGGCTGGTCTCCTTCCCCAGCGGCAGCTCCACCCTGGTCCCCACCGCCCTGGCCGCCCTGCGCGCCGCCCACCCCGGCACCCGGGTCTCCCTGGAGGAGGCGGAGCCCCCGAAGTCCGTCGAGCTGCTGCGCGAGGGCGACTGCGACCTGGCGCTCGCCTTCCGTTACGAGGGCGCGGCGGTCGCCGAGGACTGGGACGACCTCGTCGTGCGGCCCCTGCTGACCGACCGTCTGGTCGCCCTGGTGCCGGAGCGGCACCGGCTCGCGCGCGCGGAGTCCGTCGCCATCGGGGAGCTGGCCCGGGAGCCCTGGATCGCGGGCTGCCCGCGCTGCCGCGGTCAGTTGGTGGAGGTGTGCGAGGGCGCGGGCTTCACGCCCCGCATCGACTTCGCCACCGACGACTATCCGGCGGTGGTGGGCCTGGTGGGCGCGGGTCTCGGGGTTGCCGTACTGCCGCAGCTCGCGGTGGAGTCGGTACGGCCCCGGGGGGTGCGCACGGTGGCGCTGGAGCCGGTGGTGCGCCGGCAGATCGTCGCCCTCACCCTGCCCGACCTGGCCCAGGTGCCGACCGTGGCTGCGACGCTGGAGCAGCTGGCCCGGGCGGCCGGACGGCAGTGACGCCGCGCAAGGAGTGAGCTGTCACGGGCACGCGCACGCGTGCCCAGGCGCGGAGCTATTGCAGAAACGTTCCTTCAGGCGTTCGAGGCGGTGCTCCCGCTGGTCGTCGATGCCGACACCAGCCGGTTGCGCGCCCGCCCCATCAACTCTTCGCGCTCGTCCTCGGTCAGGCCGCCCCAGACTCCGTACGGCTCGCGCACCGCCAGCGCGTGCGCCGCGCACTCCGCACGGACAGGGCACCTCATGCAGACCTCCTTGGCCGAGTTCTCGCGAGCGCTCCGAGCCGCCCCGCGCTCGCCCTCCGGGTGGAAGAAGAGCGAGCTGTCCACCCCGCGGCAGGCAGCCAGCAGCTGCCAGTCCCACAGGTCCGCGTTCGGTCCGGGAAGGCGGGAGAAATCTGCCATTACGTGACCCCTTGTAGCCGTTCTGGGCGGATACGGTGCCATCGACCGTACATCTCCGGTCTAAGGAGATGAAAATATGACTCATTGCGAATCTAGCTCCAGACACTGAGAAACGGGAGCAAAAACGGCTAAATGGGGCATAGGTTGTGATGAAAAGTTGAGGGTCCGTCGGGCATGTCTGCACCGTGTCGGCCCCCTCACGTAGAGTGCCGAAGACGGCATGCAGCCCCGTAACTCTTTCGAGTGACCGTCGTTGAGAGTGCGGAGGCGGTTGAAAACACAAGAGCTCGGGCAGGCGTCCGAGACGTTCGACCGCACAGGTGACGATTCCGTACCAGCCTGGAGGCTCAAGGTGACGCGCATCAGCTGCGGAGGGCGGTCATGACATCCGTCCTCGTCTGCGACGACTCCCCGCTTGCCCGAGAGGCGCTCCGCCGCGCGGTCGCGACCGTGCCCGGCGTCGAGCGCGTGACGACGGCGGCCAACGGCGAGGAAGTCCTCCGCCGCTGGGGCGCCGACCGCTCCGATCTCATTCTGATGGACGTACGCATGCCCGGCCTGGGCGGCGTCGAGACCGTGCGCCGGCTGCTGTCGGCCGACCCGGGCGCGCGCATCATCATGCTCACCGTCGCCGAGGACCTCGACGGCGTGGCCCTCGCGGTCGCCGCCGGCGCCCGGGGCTATCTGCACAAGGACGCCTCGCGCGCGGAGCTGCGCGCCACGGTGACCCAGGCCCTCGCCGACCCGACCTGGCGGCTGGCCCCGCGCCGGCTGCGCTCGGCCGAGATGGGCGCCGCGCCCACCCTCACCGCGCGCGAGATCCAGGTGCTGGAGGGCATGAGCCACGGCCGCTCCAACGCCGAGATCGGCCGCGAGCTGTTCCTCTCCGAGGACACCGTCAAGACGCACGCCCGTCGCCTGTTCAAGAAGCTCGGCGCCTCGGACCGGGCCCACGCGGTGGCACTCGGCTTCCGCTGGGGACTGGTCCGGTAGCGGGTGTGCGCCCCTGAGCCGTCCCTGCGGGGCGGGCGGGGCCGCCGTGCACCGGGCGCCGCTCCGGGAGCCGGAGGCCGACCCGCCGCCCGTGGCGGGGGCCGGGCGGCTCGGCGGCATCCGGGTCGCTCGCGGGGATCGACCCGGCATGCGCCACGGGGGTGTTCGGGCCTGCCTGCCGGGACGGACGCAGGCAGCCCACGGGGGCGTCCGCGTCGTCCCCGGGGGTGTGACGCCGGTGCGCCCCCTGCCCGAGTGTCCCGGGTGCCCGCGGAAGTGGATGTGACGCGCTTTCGCGGGCCGGCCCCCGACGCCCCGGCGAGACGTGAGATACGCCGCTCGCCGGCTCCACGCCCCCGGGTGGGAACGGAGACGTGCCCCGTGCCGCTGTCCCAGTCCCTCGCCGGGACGGGCCGGACCAGCCCCTGGCCGGTGTCCGGGCCCCGGGCGGCCCCGGCGCGTGTCCGCCCGGAGCAGCGCGGTGCGGGGTGTGCGCACACCGGGTGTACGACCCCGTCGGCACGTCGGCACGCGATGCGCAAGTCGGCCTGCCGGAGGCCCGCTGCTCGTTTCGCCGCGGATGCCGCATCCTTGAGATGTGGAGTCTCTCGGGGACAAGTCGGTCGAGCGGAAGGGGAGGGCGCAAGGGATGAGTGCCGGCGCACCTGCTCATAACGCTTCGGTGCACAACCACGAACACGATGCGACGGACCGTACGGCCACAGGGCACCATGGACCGATGCGCGACGACGAGGCGGGCACGGCCCACGGGGCGATCGGTGCGCTCGTCCATCGTGCCGTCGACGGCGACGAACAGGCCACGCACGACCTGCTCGCCCATGTCCACCCCCTGGCGCTGCGCTATTGCCGCACCCGGCTGTCCCGGCTCCCCGGCGACGCGCGCCACTTCGTGGAGGACCTCGCCCAGGAGGTCTGCGTGGCGGTCCTGCTCGCCCTGCCGCGCTACCGCGACACCGGCCGTCCCTTCGAGGCCTTCGTCTTCGCCATCGCCTCGCACAAGGTCGCCGACCTCCAGCGCGCCGCGATGCGTCACCCTGGCTCCACGGCCGTCCCCTCGGACGAGATGCCGGAACGCCCCGACGACTCGCTCGGACCCGAGGAGCGCGCCCTGCTCAGCAGCGACGCCGCGTGGGCCAAGAAACTGCTGGCCAACCTCCCCGAGAACCAGCGCGAACTGCTCCTGCTGCGCATCGCCGTGGGCTTGACCGCGGAGGAGACGGGGCAGATGTTGGGAATGTCACCCGGCGCCGTGCGGGTGGCCCAGCACCGGGCGCTGAGCCGCCTGCGCGCACTCGCCGAGCAGTGACAGCCCTGGGCGGAGCCTTTGCAGCTCCCCTTCGTGAACAGGCGCGCGTTCGTTTCCGTACGAACATACGAAGCCTGAAGTCACTCCTGACCGTGGAATTTGCTAGCCGTGCTTCCCGTTAGCATGGACATCCGCACCGATCAAGGCCATTTGGGGAAGGTGTCATGACTGCCAACGTCGACGGAGTGCCCGGAAAATTCGCGACACTCGGGCTGACCTACGACGACGTGCTGCTGCTGCCGGGTGCATCCGAGGTGCTCCCCAACGCGGTCGACACCTCGTCCCGCATCTCCCGCAATGTCCGGGTCAACATCCCGCTGCTGTCCGCGGCGATGGACAAGGTGACCGAGTCCCGCATGGCGATCGCGATGGCCCGGCTGGGCGGCGTCGGCGTGCTGCACCGCAACCTCTCCGTCGAGGACCAGGTCAACCAGGTCGACCTGGTGAAGCGGTCCGAGTCCGGCATGGTCACCGATCCGATCACGGTGCACCCGGAAGCCACGCTCGCCGAGGCGGACGCGCTGTGCGCCAAGTTCCGCATCAGCGGTGTCCCGGTCACCGATCCGGCCGGCAAGCTGCTGGGCATCGTCACCAACCGCGACATGGCCTTCGAGAGCGACCGCACGCGCCAGGTGCGCGAGGTCATGACCCCGATGCCGCTGGTCACCGGCAAGGTCGGCATCTCCGGGCCCGAGGCCATGGAACTGCTGCGCAAGCACAAGATCGAGAAGCTGCCGCTGGTCGACGACGAGGGCGTCCTCAAGGGCCTGATCACGGTCAAGGACTTCGTCAAGGCCGAGAAGTACCCCAATGCCGCCAAGGACGCCGAGGGCCGCCTGCTCGTCGGTGCCGCCGTCGGCGCCAGCCCCGAGGCGCTGGAGCGCGCCCAGGCGCTCGCCGAGGCCGGCGTGGACTTCCTGGTCGTCGACACCTCGCACGGCCACAACAGCAACGCCCTCAGCTGGATGTCGAAGATCAAGTCCAGCGTGAACGTCGACGTGATCGGCGGCAACGTCGCCACCCGTGACGGCGCCCAAGCGCTCATCGACGCAGGTGTCGACGGCATCAAGGTGGGCGTGGGCCCGGGCTCGATCTGCACCACCCGCGTGGTCGCCGGCATCGGAGTCCCGCAGGTCACCGCCATCTACGAGGCCTCCCTCGCCGCCCGTCCGGCAGGCATCCCGCTGATCGGCGACGGTGGTCTGCAGTACTCCGGCGACATCGGCAAGGCACTCGCCGCCGGTGCGGACACGGTCATGCTGGGCAGCCTCCTCGCCGGCTGCGAGGAGTCGCCGGGCGAGCTGCTGTTCATCAACGGCAAGCAGTTCAAGTCGTACCGCGGCATGGGCTCGCTGGGTGCCATGCAGTCCCGCGGCCAGGGCAGGTCGTACTCGAAGGACCGCTACTTCCAGGCCGAGGTGGCGTCCGACGACAAGCTCGTCCCCGAGGGCATCGAGGGCCAGGTGCCCTACCGGGGTCCGCTGGCCAACGTGCTGCACCAGCTCGTCGGCGGTCTGCGCCAGACCATGGGCTACGTGGGCGCCGCCACCATCGAGGAGATGGAGTCCAAGGGCCGCTTCGTGCGGATCACCTCGGCAGGCCTGAAGGAAAGCCACCCGCACGACATCCAGATGACGGTCGAGGCGCCGAACTACAGCAGCAAGAAGTGACGCACGCGCACGCGTGACGGCAGAAAAGGGCGGCCCCGGAGCATCCGGGGCCGCCCTTGTCGTACCCGTCGGCGATACTGGGAGACGCTGAAACGCATCAGGGAAAGGCCAAGACGTGACTGAGATCGAGATCGGGCGCGGCAAGCGGGGCCGCAGGGCGTACGCCTTCGACGACATCGCCGTCGTCCCCAGCCGCCGTACGCGGGACCCGAAGGAGGTCTCGATCGCCTGGCAGATCGACGCCTACCGCTTCGAGCTGCCCTTCCTGGCCGCACCCATGGACTCGGTCGTCTCTCCGGCCACCGCGATCCGCATCGGCGAGCTGGGCGGCCTCGGCGTGCTCAACCTCGAGGGCCTGTGGACGCGGTACGAGGACCCGCAGCCGCTGCTCGACGAGATCGCCGCGCTGCCCGCCGAGCAGGCGACCCGCCGCCTCCAGGAGATCTACGCGGCTCCCATCAAGGAGGAGCTGATCGGCGCCCGCATCAAGGAGGTGCGCGACGCCGGTGTGGTCACGGCGGCCGCGCTCTCCCCGCAGCGCACCGCCCAGTTCTCCAAGGCGGTCGTGGACGCGGGCGTGGACATCTTCGTCATCCGCGGTACGACGGTCTCGGCGGAGCACGTCTCCGGCGCGCACGAGCCGCTGAACCTGAAGCAGTTCATCTACGAGCTGGACGTCCCGGTGATCGTCGGCGGCTGCGCCACCTACACCGCCGCCCTGCACCTGATGCGCACCGGCGCGGCCGGTGTCCTGGTGGGCTTCGGCGGCGGCGCCGCGCACACCACGCGCAACGTCCTCGGCATCCAGGTCCCGATGGCCACCGCGGTCGCCGACGTGGCCGCCGCCCGCCGCGACTACATGGACGAGTCCGGCGGCCGGTACGTGCACGTGATCGCGGACGGCGGTGTCGGCTGGTCCGGCGACCTCCCGAAGGCGATCGCCTGCGGTGCCGACTCCGTGATGATGGGCTCCCCGCTGGCCCGGGGCACGGACGCGCCCGGCAAGGGCCACCACTGGGGCATGGAGGCGGTCAACGAGGAGCTGCCCCGCGGCAAGAAGGTCGACCTGGGCACGGTCGGCACGATCGAGGAGATCCTCACGGGCCCCTCGCACACGCCGGACGGCTCGATGAACTTCTTCGGTGCCCTGCGCCGCGCCATGGCCACCACCGGCTACAGCGAGCTGAAGGAGTTCCAGCGGGTCGAGGTGACCGTCGCGGACAGCCAGCACAAGCGCTGACCCGACCCGTACGACGTGAAGGGCCCGGCCACCGGTTCGGTGGGCGGGCCCTTCGCCGCGCGGGTGTGCGTTACGCGGCGGCCTTCTTGGCGCCGGTGAACGCCGCGTACGCGGCGATGCCGAAGAAGACGAAGGTCAGCGGGTCGGCGTCTTCCTTCCAGAGCTTCTGGACCGAGTCGATGTGCTCGAAGAACACCTCGGAGAAGTCCACGTGGAAGTGGTCGGCGATGAGCATGGCCTCGCCGACCAGCTGGCCGAAGTAGACCGAGCCGAGCGCGAGGACCGTGGCGGCGATCGCGACGGCGGGACTGCGGCCGCCCGCCTTGCCCGCGGCGAGGCCGACGACGAAGCCGACACCGACGGCCGCCCAGCCGATCTCGTGCTCGGTGGCTCCGATGATGACGCCGTAGAGGGCGCCGACGACCAGGGCGGCGGCGAGGGCGGCGATCACGCCGAGGGCGACGTTGTTCCGGCCCGGGGCGGGCGGGACGGGCGGGGCGAACGCGCCCGGCTGGGGCGGATACGGAGCCTGGGGCGGGTACGGCACCTGGGGCGCACCCGGAGCCCCGGCTGGCGCCTGCTGGGCGTACGGGTTGCCGTCGGCCGGACCGTACTGCGGCGGCTGGGGCGGCGGAGCTGACTGGCTCATGACAGAGATTCCCCCGAGTTGTGGCACAACTGAGATGACGAGAACGGAAGGCCCACGCGCACACGTGTGCGGCAGGTCCGGGGGAGACTAACAGCCGGGGACGACAGCGCCCCGGCTGTTTTCCCTTCGTCACCGCCCTCAGAGCCGGTGCGCCGCCCCCGTGGGCGTGGCCCCCCGCGTGTCCAGGAGCAGCTGCGCCTTCACCGACAGGCCCTGCAGGTCGTACGTCCGGTGCTGCTGCAACAGAATCGTCAGGTCGGCGTCGGCGGCCGCCTCGTACAGGGAGTCCGCGCGCGGGACCGGGCGGTCCAGGACGCTCCAGGACGTCGCCAGCGGGTCGTGGTAGCTGACCGAGGCGCCCAGTTCCATCAGCCGGATGGCGATCTCCTGGGCCGGCGTGCTCTGGAGGTCGGCGAGGTCGGGCTTGTAGGTGACGCCGAGGAGCAGGACGCGGGCGCCGCGGGCGGACTTGCCGTGCTCGTTCAGGAGTGTGGCGGCGCGCTGCACGACGTACCGGGGCATGCGGTGGTTGACCTGCTGGGCCAGCTCCACCATGCGCAGCGTGCGGCTCGCGTGGCCGGTGAGGTCCTGCGGGACCCCGTACCCGCCGACGCCCGGGCCCGGCCGGAAGGCCTGGAAGCCGAACGGCTTGGTCTCCGCGCAGCGGATGACGTCCCACAGGTCGACGCCCAGCTCGTGACAGAGGACGGCCATCTCGTTGACGAGCGCGATGTTCACGTGCCGGAAGTTGGTCTCCAGCAACTGCACGGTCTCCGCCTCCCGCAGCCCACGCGCGCGTACCACCTTGTCGGTGAGCCGCCCGTAGAACGCGGCGGCCGATTCGGTGCAGGCCGGGGTGAGGCCGCCGATGACCTTGGGCGTGCCGGCGGGGGTGCGGTCGCGGTTGCCCGGGTCGATCCGGCTGGGCGAGTAGGCGAGGTGGAAGTCGCGGCCGGCGCGCAGTCCCGAGCCCTTCTCCAGCAGGGGGCGCAGGAACTCCTCGGTGGTCCCGGGGAGGACGGGTGACTCCAGGATGACCGTGGTGTGCGGACGCAGTCGTTCGGCCAGGGTGCGGGCTGCCGCCTCGACCTGGCCGAGGTCGAGTCCGCCGTCGGCGCCACGCGGGGTGGGCGTGCAGATCACGGCCGTCCGCACGCGACCGAGCTGGGCCGGGTCGGTGCCGGGCCGGAAGCCCGTGGCGTGCATCCGGCGCAGCTCGGCGGGGCTGAGGGAACCCGCCTCGGGGCCGGTGGCGTACCCGATGGTCGGGATGCCGGCGGCGACGGCGGCCTGGGCGAGCGGCAGGCCGAAGGGACCGAGTCCGATGACGGCGAGGTCTGCGGGCATGGCGTGGGCCGTCCTTCCCAGTAACCGAAGCGGGGCGGATGCGCAACCGCTGTGGACTGCAGGAGCGTGCGCACTGTCACACTAGGAGTAAATATGACCGTTATGTGGGATTGTGTTCGTGTGTCTTCCCGGGGTTGTGTGCTTGTTGTCCACAGGTTGGAAGCCCGTGGTGGCTGAAGTCGGGCAAGCCGGTCAGAATTTGGGCATGAGGAGGGGGTGAACCGGGCTTCGCCCACCGGGTGCGGCCGACGCGAGCGAGTTGTTCGACAGCGGGAGGCAGCGGTGAGGACAGCGACTCTGGGTCCGGCGCAGCGCGCCGAGGCACTGGCGGCGATGGCGGAGCGTGAGCTGGACGTCCTGGTGGTCGGCGGCGGAGTGGTCGGCGCCGGCACCGCACTGGACGCCGTCACCCGCGGCCTGTCCACCGGCCTGGTCGAGGCCCGCGACTGGGCGTCCGGGACCTCCAGCAGATCCAGCAAGCTCGTCCACGGCGGCCTGCGCTATCTGGAGATGCTCGACTTCGCCCTGGTCCGCGAGGCCCTGAAGGAGCGTGGCCTGCTGCTGGAGCGGCTCGCCCCGCACCTGGTCAAACCGGTGCCGTTCCTCTACCCGCTCCAGCACAAGGGCTGGGAGCGCCTGTACGCCGGCTCGGGCGTGGCCCTGTACGACGCGATGTCCATGGCTCGCGGCCACGGCCGGGGCCTGCCCCTGCACCGCCACCTGACCCACCGTCACGCCCTGCGGGTGGCCCCCTGCCTGAAGAAGGACGCCCTGGTCGGCGCCCTCCAGTACTACGACGCCCAGATGGACGACGCCCGGTTCGTGGCGACCCTGGTGCGCACGGCGGCGTCGTACGGCGCCAAGGTGGCCAACCGTGCGCGCGTGACCGGGTTCCTGCGCGAGGGCGAGCGGGTCGTCGGTGCCCGGGTGCAGGACGTGGAGGGCGGCGGGGAGTACGAGATCCGCGCCCAGCAGATCGTCAACGCCACCGGTGTGTGGACCGACGACACGCAGGCCATGGTGGGGGAGCGCGGCCAGTTCCACGTCCGCGCCTCCAAGGGCATCCACCTGGTCGTGCCCAAGGACCGCATCCACTCCACCACCGGCCTGATCCTGCGCACCGAGAAGTCGGTCCTCTTCGTGATCCCCTGGGGCCGGCACTGGATCGTCGGCACCACCGACACCGACTGGGACCTCGACAAGGCCCACCCGGCCGCCTCCAGCGCCGACATCGACTACCTGCTGGAGCACGTCAACTCGGTGCTCGCCGTCCCGCTCAGCCGTGACGACGTGCAGGGCGTGTACGCGGGCCTGCGTCCGCTGCTGGCCGGCGAGTCCGACGCCACCAGCAAGCTGTCCCGCGAGCACACCGTGGCGCACCCGGCGCCGGGACTCGTGGTCGTGGCGGGCGGCAAGTACACGACGTACCGGGTGATGGCGAAGGACGCCGTGGACGAGGCGGTGCACGGCCTCGACATGCGGGTCGCCGACTGCGTCACCGAGGACATCCCGCTGCTCGGCGCGGAGGGCTACCGGGCGATGTGGAACGCGCGGGCGCGGATCGCCGCCCGCACGGGACTCCATGTGGTCCGGGTCGAACACCTGCTGAACCGGTACGGCTCGGCGGCCGAGGAGATCCTGGACCTCATCGCCGCCGACCCCGCCCTGGGAGAGCCCCTCAAGGCCGCCGACGACTATCTGCGCGCCGAGGTCGTGTACGCCGCCTCGCACGAGGGCGCCCGGCACCTGGACGACGTGCTCACCCGCCGTACCCGTATCTCCATCGAGACCTTCGACCGGGGCACCCGCAGCGCCCGCGAGGCCGCCGAGCTGATGGCACCCGTCCTCGGCTGGGACAAGGACCAGATCGAGCGCGAGGCGGAGCACTACGAGAAGCGGGTCGAGGCCGAGCGGGAGTCCCAGCTCCAGCCGGACGACCAGACGGCGGATGCGGCGAGGCTGGGGGCGCCGGACATCGTGCCGCTGAGCTGAGCAGGGCTCACCTTCGGTTTCACTCGAACGAGTGTCGTGTACCGGGATCTCCGTTCGGAACCGGTGCGTTCTACCGGGTGCGAGGGCAGAACTCGGCGGTGAGCAGGGCCGGTTCCGGCCGGAGGCTCCCTTCTTCCCGGGGTCGTCATCCCGGTATGCGGAACTCCGGCTTCAGGGGGTCTTCCGGTGCGCGGAGCCCGGGGCGGGGCCAGGGGCACCCTGGGCGCTGGGCACTTGTCGGGTGAGAGACAATGGAGGCTCTGTCAGGGCGGGTTGCATGAGGGGACGCATGTCGGAGGCGGAGCGGGCGGGCACATCCCGTCAGGAGACTCGTCAGGACAAGAGCGAGCGTCGTCTTCTCGCCGGGCGGTACCGGCTGGGAGACGTGCTGGGCCGTGGCGGCATGGGCACGGTGTGGCGTGCCGAGGACGAGACCCTGGGCCGGACGGTCGCCGTCAAGGAACTGCGGTTCCCGTCGAACATCGACGAGGAGGAGAAGCGGCGCCTGATCACGCGCACCCTGCGTGAGGCCAAGGCGATCGCCCGGATCCGCAACAACAGCGCGGTGACGGTCTTCGACGTGGTGGACGAGGACGACCGGCCGTGGATCGTCATGGAGTTGGTCGAGGGCAAGTCCCTCGCCGAGGCCATCCGCGAAGACGGCCTGCTGCAGCCGAGGCGCGCGGCCGAGGTCGGCCTCGCCGTCCTCGACGTGCTGCGCTCCGCGCACCGCGAGGGCATCCTGCACCGTGACGTGAAGCCGTCCAACGTGCTCATCGCCGAGGACGGCCGGGTCGTGCTCACCGACTTCGGCATCGCACAGGTCGAGGGCGACCCGTCCATCACCTCCACCGGCATGCTCGTGGGCGCCCCCTCCTACATCTCCCCGGAGCGCGCCCGCGGGCACAAGCCGGGTCCCGCGGCCGACCTGTGGTCGCTGGGCGGTCTGCTGTACGCGGCGGTCGAGGGTGCGCCGCCGTACGACAAGGGTTCGGCGATCGCCACGCTCACCGCGGTGATGACCGAGCCCCTGGAGGAGCCCAAGAACGCGGGTCCGCTCAAGGACGTCATCTACGGCCTGCTCAGCAAGGACCCGGCCCAGCGGCTCGACGACGCCGGCGCCCGGGCCATGCTCAACGCGGTGATCCACGCACCCGAGCCGGAGCCGATGGACGCCACGCGGGTGGTTCCGCTGCCGGCGCAGCCCGGCGGGCCCGGGGGCAGGCGGGGCGAGGAGGCCGGGGAGAAGCTGCGTGGGGCACTGCGTTCGGTCCGCAAGGCGGCCGGGGCGGCGGGCGCGGGGGCGGCCGTGCGTTCGAAGAGCGGTGGCGGTTCGGCGGCGCCAGGCAACGGCGGTGGGCCGGCCATGGACAGCGGTGCGGCCTCCTCCGGTGCGGCGGGCGCCGCGGCATCCGGTCGGCCGGCGGGCCCGGCCCAGGGTTCCGTGGCCGGTCAGGCCAAGGGTTCCGCGGCCGTGCCGAACTCCAGCACGAACAAGCCGAGTTCCGGGTGGCCCGTGGTGCCGCCGCCGGACCTGGACCTGCCGCCGCGGCCGGTGCCGAGGGCGCCGCTCACCGACGTGGTGCCCAAGCGCACGCTGGTGATCATCGCGGTGGTGGTCGTCCTCGCGGTGATCGGCACCGTGCTCGCCCTCACACTCGGCGGGGACGGCGACAAGGGCACCAGGAGCGGCGGCAAGACCGCGGCGAGCGCCAGCGCCTCCACCAAGCAGGACAAGGGCACGGCCAGCAAGGAAAGCACCGGCGGCGCGCGGACGGACGGGGACACCTCGGCGTCCCCCACCACGGGCTCCCGGCCCGGGGGAAGCGCCGACGCGTCCGGCAGCGACGACTCCGGGTCGTCCGATGCGACGTCCGACACGAAGGGCGCCGGCGGCAGCGCGCCGGCGGAGTCGACCCGCAAGGCCGGCCAGGGCTACTCGATCGGGCTGCCCAAGGGGTGGAAGTACCAGTCGACCAGCACCTCCGGAGACCGCTACACCGGCCCCGACGGACAGAAGCTGCTCGTCGGCTGGACCAGCACCCCCAAGGACGACCCGGTGGCGGACTGGAACAACCAGGCGCGCTACATGGTGCGTTCCCACTATCAGAAGATCCGCATAGAGCAGGTGGACTACCGCGGCTGGAACACGGCCGACTGGGAGTTCACCTACACCGAGGGCGGCATCAAGTACCGCACGATCGACCGGGGTTTCGTCGTGAACGGCCATCTCGGTTACGGGCTGATGTACACCGCGAAGGCGGCGAACTGGGACGGCGCGCTGCGCAAGGACACCTGGAAGACGCTGACGACGTCCTTCGAGCCCAACTCGTGATGTGAACGAGCGCTGTTTGGGGCCGTGAGAATCCGCCATCCCCTCAATGCGGGTTGCCTCCGGCACGTATCGTGAATGGTTGCGGACCGTACGGAACCGGATGTGGGTGCGGAACGGGCCGTTGGGGAACGGATGTGAACGACCAGGCGGCCGGGGGAGGCAACGTGGACGACTATGCGGGCCGGGTGCTCGCCGACCGTTACCGCCTGCCGCTGCCGCCCTCCGACGAGTACGAGCTGACCGAGACCCGGGCCTTCGACACCTACAGCGGGCAGGAAGTGCTGGTCCGTCAGGTGCCGTTGCCGGAGGTCGTCGAGGCCGAGGTGCTCGACGCGGAGGGGCTGCCCGAGGGGTTCACCGCCCGTGAGCGTGGGGCCCGCCGCACCCCGGCGGGACGGACCGCCACCCGCAGTCCCTCGGATCCGGCGGTGCGGCGTGCCGTCGAGGCCGCACAGGCGGCGGCCCGCATCCCTGACCATCCGCGCCTGGACCAGGTCTTCGACGTGTTCGCCGAGGGCGGCTCGCTCTGGATCGTCAGCGAGTGGGTGGCCGCCCGCCCGCTGTCCGCGCTGCTGGCCGAGCAACCGCTGACGCCGTACCGGGCGGCCGAGGTCGCCTCCGACGTCCTCATGGCCCTTCGGGTGCTGCACGCCCACGGCTGGGTGCACCGCAATCTCACCGCCCGCACGGTCCTCGTCTGCGACGACGGCCGCGTGCTGCTCACCGGCCTCGCGGTCGGCGCGGCGGAGGAGGCACTGTGCGGGTACGACCCGGTGCCGGCGCAGGACGGACCAGAGGGTCCGCAAGGGCGGGCGGCCCTCGGGCCGGCCGGTGACGGTCACGGCGGCACGGGCGGTCAGGGCTTCGGCGGCGCCGGCGGCCGGGGTGCTGCGGGTGCCGGTGGTGCGGTCGCGGCAGTGAGCGGCCCGGGCGGCTCCACGGGACCCGTTCCCTCCCCCGATGTGGATCCCGAGGCCGCGCGGCGGGCCGCGATCCAGGCGCGGGCGGCCGGCGGATTGCCGGGGCCGGGCAGCGACGGAGGGCCCGGCGGGGCCGCCGTCCCCGGACCGCCGGGGCGACGGGCCCTGGAGAGCGGTGACGACATCCGCGCCGCGCGGGCCGGGGCCATCGCCGCCTACCGTGCGGGAACCCGGGCCGCGGCCCGGGTGCAGGACGACCAGCAGAGCGGCCGCACAGCCCTGCCCGGAGCCCGCCCGTCCGCCGAGAGCGACACCGGGGCCAACGGCACGGGCGGCCGGCCACCGTACTCCTCCGGCCAGGCCACCCCGCCGCCCGGCAGGATCGCCGACCCCTACGGGGTGCACGGCGCCCCGTGGCACGGCGCCTCACCGAGACCGGGCCCCACCGGCACGCCCACCACGCCGGGCGCCGCCGAACAGCGACCGGGACTGCCCCCCGGAGACCCGCGCCCCGGCACGACACCCGGCTCCGGCCGCCTTCCCGTACCGGGCCAGGCGTCTGCCGGTGCGCCGCGCGACTCCGGCGCGGCACCCTCCGGCCGGACCACCGGCTCCGGTTACGGCGCCCCCGACCGCGACGCCCCCTCCGCAGGCGCGGTTCCCGTCGCCTTCCCCGAGCAGGGTGCCCCGGCCTTCCGTTGGGACGACCCCGGTGCCGTGCGGCGTGGCCCGGGTACCGCGCTGGCCGCTGAGCGGGCGCGGCAGGTGCGGATGACCGTGGTGGGGCCGGTGACCGAGCGATGGGCGCCGGAGCAGGCCGGGCCGGTGCACGAGAACTGGCAGCTGGCGGCGCCGATCGGGCCTGCCACCGACCTGTGGGCCCTCGGTGCGTTGCTGTTCCGCGCCGTCCAGGGGCACGCGCCCTACCCCGAGGAGTCCACGGCCGAGCTGGTGCAGCTGGTGTGCGCGGAGCCGCCCGCCTTCGCCGAGGAGTGCGGGCCGCTGCGTCCGGTCGTGGAGTCCCTGCTGCGCCAGGACCCCACCGACCGGCTGGACTTCGAGGAGCTGAGCGGCTGGCTCCGCTCGCTGGTGCGCTCCGCGCCCGAGCCGGACGCCGGCACCCATGTCGTCCCCGTCCCGCCCGCCGACCCGCGCCGGCTGCCGATCGTCCGGCGCCGCGGCGAGCTGGTGCGGCGGCGGCGCGCCGGGGTGCCCGCGCCCCATCCGCACGGCCGGCACAAGCGGGCCCGGCAGGAGGCAGCCCGTTCCCCGCGCAGCCTCGGCCGGACGCTGCTTGTGCTGGTACTGCTCCTGCTGGCGGGCGCGGTGGCGTACGCGCTGCTGTTCATGCCGAAGCAGGGGGAGAGCGGCGCGGCGGGCGGCGAGCACACCGGCAGTGCGGGCCAGGCGAGCCCCGCGCCCTCCCACACGTCACCGCCGTCCTCCGGACAGTCCGCGGACGGCGGATCCTCGGCGTCCGCGCCCGCCACCGGGACCCAGACCGACGGCGGCAGCACGGTCGCCGACGGGTTCACCCTGCGCACGGACCCGGACGGTTTCCAGGTCGCCGTCGCCAAGGGCTGGGACCGCGCGCCCAGGAAGGGCAGCGGTCAGGTGGTCTACTCGCACGGGAACTTCGAGCTGCTGGTCGTACCGGGCCGGGACAGCGCTTCGAGCTACGGCAGCGACCCGATGGTCTACCAGCGGGACAAGGAACGCGAACTGCAGCCGTACCGGGACTCCAGCTGGGCCACGGCCACCGGTCTGCGAACCATCGAGGTCGGCGGACGGACCATGGCCGAGGGCCAGTTCACCTGGACCGACGGACAGGGCCGCGATCTGTATGTGCGCAACATGGCGATCCTGCTGAACGGCCGCTACCACATCGTCCAGATCCGGGGCCCGGAGGCCGAGCGCGACGAGGTGACACGGCTGTACGAGCAGGCTACCGCGACGTACCGCTACACGGGTTGAGCGCCCTGTACACGGGGCGAGCGGCGAGGGATTCGGTTCCCGTTCGCGCGCAGAAGCGACAACCGTCACAGTGCGGTCTCCTTGGCACCCCGCTTGTTCCCAGAGTGCAGGCCGGTCCTTAGTCTGACCCTGTCAAGAGCATTGCGGGGCAACGTGAATCAGATGCAGGGCCTGCTGGTGGCGGGCCGCTACCGGCTCGCCGATTCCATCGGCAGCGGCGGCATGGGCCGGGTGTGGCGCGCCCACGACGAGGTGTTGCACCGGACGGTCGCCGTCAAGGAGTTGACCGCAGCGCTCTACGTCTCCGAGAGCGACCAGGGCGTTCTGCTCGCCCGCACCCGGGCCGAGGCCCGGGCCGCCGCGCGCATCAACCACTCCGCCGTGGTCACCGTCCATGACGTGCTCGAGCACGACGGCCGCCCGTGGATCGTGATGGAGCTGGTCGAGGGCCACTCGCTGGCCGACTCGGTCAAGGAGAACGGGCGCCTGGAGGCCCGCGAGGCCGCCCGGATCGGCCTGTGGGTGCTGCGCGCGCTGCGCGCCGCGCACTCCGCCGGCGTGCTCCACCGCGACGTCAAGCCCGGCAACGTGCTGCTGGGCCGAGACGGCCGGGTCCTGCTCACCGATTTCGGCATCGCCCAGATCGAGGGCGACACCACCATCACCCGCACCGGAGAGGTCGTCGGCTCGGTCGACTACCTCGCGCCCGAGCGGGTGCGCGGCCACGACCCCGGCCCGTCCTCGGACCTGTGGGCGCTGGGCGCCACGCTGTACACGGCGGTCGAGGGGCGCTCGCCGTTCCGTCGCACCTCGCCACTGAGCACCATGCAGGCGGTCGTCGAGGAGGAGGCCGAGGAGCCCCGCCACGCCGGCGCGCTCGGCCCTGTGATCGCCGCCCTGCTGCGCAAGGAGCCGGCCCAGCGGCCGGGCGCGGAGGAGGCGGAGCAGATGCTCGCGGAGGCGGCGGAGGGCCGCCGGCCGAGCACCGCGCAGGCATTCGTCCCGACCCAGGGCGCGGGCGTGGACACCGGCGGGCCGTACGCCTCAGGTACGCATGCCTCCGGTACGCACGCCCCAGGCATGTACGCCTCCGGCAGCTACGCCTCGGCAGCGGGCACCTCGGGCTACGGCTCCGGGACGACCGCGGCCGGACACCGCTCGGGCGCGGCAGGGGGTTCCGTCACCGGTCCGACGGCGGTCGGCCCGGGCGGGATGGGGCCGACCATGGTGGGGCCGCCCACGCACACCGCACCGGCCCGTCCCCGCCCCCGGCGCCGTCTGCGCACGCTCGCGCTGGTCGTCGCCGTCGCGGCCGTCCTCGGCGGCGGCGCCGCGGTGGTCGTCCGGCAGTGGGACGGGTTCCAGAGGGACACCGAGGCGGGCGGGGCCACCCCGGCGCCGGCGAACTCGGCTTCGAGCAGCCCGGGTCCGGAGGGCGCGGTCCCTGACAGCTGGGTGCGTCACGACGACCCGGAGGGCTTCAGCCTCTACCTGCCCAAGGGCTGGAAGCGCAAGGTGTACGAGATCAAGGGCGATCTCAAGCAGATCGACTACACGCCGGACGGCGGCCTGCACTTCGTCCGCATCGCGATCGACACCGACCCGGACTTCGCCGACGCCTACCAGCACCAGAAGGACCTGGAGCAGCAGCTCCAGCGGCTGGTCGACTTCCGGACCGTGACCATGAAGAAGAACACCTACCGCGACCGCGAGGGCTCGCTGTGGGATTACACCTGGAACGCGTTGGCGAAGGACCCGCCCTACGTGGCCGGGCCGCGCCACGCCATCGAGGAGACGTACTACTCGCGGGAGGGCACGGAGTACGCGATCTACATGTCGACGCCCGCCGAGGACTGGGCGAAGACGAGCAAACAGTTCAAGTGGGTCCTCCAGGGGTGGCAGCCGAACTCCGGCTGACCGGGTGATGCTTGGCCGATGACCGCCCCGGAGGCATGCGGCCGGTGCGGCATGATGGGGCTCATGGGATCCGAGGGGGACGACTTCCGTGTGATCGCGGGCCGTTACCGCCTTCAGGCGCGGATCGGGCGCGGCGGAATGGGCGTCGTATGGCGAGCGAGCGACCAGGTGCTGGGCCGCCTCGTCGCGGTCAAGGAGCTGGCCCCGGACGACTCCCTCGCGGAGGACGACGCCCGTCGTCGCCGTGAGCGCACCTTCCGCGAGGCGCGGGCGGTCGCGCAGCTGCGGCACCCGCACATCATCGTCGTGCACGACGTGGTCGAGCAGGACGAACGGCCGTACATCGTGATGGAGTTGATCGACGGCGGTTCGCTCGCCGACCGAGTCGCCGCAGGTGGCCCGGTCGATGCGGCGGAGGCCGCACGGATCGGCATCGACCTGCTGAGCGCGCTGCGCACCGCGCACGAGGCCGGGGTGCTGCACCGGGACATCAAGCCCGCGAACGTGCTGATCGAGTCGGGCACCGACCGGGTCGTGCTCACCGACTTCGGTATCGCGCAGGTCGCGGGTGCCACCACGCTCACCGAGACCGGCTCCTTCGTCGGCTCGCCCGAGTACACCGCCCCCGAGCGGATGTCCGGCGTCCGTACCGGGCCGGAGTCCGACCTGTGGTCGGTCGGCGCGCTGCTGTGCGCGGTGCTCAGCGGCGAGTCCCCGTTCCGGCGTGACTCGCTCGGCGGCATCCTGCACGCCGTCGTCGCCGCCGAGATCCGGCCACCCGCGCAGGCCGAACCGCTGCTGCCCGTCGTACGCGGCCTGCTGGAGCGCGACCCGGACCGGCGGCTGGGCGCGGCCGATGCCGAGCGGATGCTGCGGACGTTCCTGGAGACCGGCCGCACCCCGGCCGCGCCCGGCACCCCGGGCACGGGCCGCACGCCCAGGACCGGTGACTCCGGACGGCGTACGCCCGTGATCCCCTACACGCCGACCGCGCACGACGTGCCGCGCGGCTCGCTCGCACCGTCCGCGGCCACCGCCGAACAGGCCCCGGCCACACGCCAGTCGGCGCGCGGAGTGCTGGTCGCGGCGCTGCTCGTGGCCGCGGTGGCCGGGGCGGGCGTCTCGGCGGCGGCCCTGCTGCTGAACCAGGGCGGGGACGGCGGAGGCGGCACACCGGACCGTACGGCGACCAGCCCGCCGGCGCGGACGAGCAACTCCGCGTCACCCTCCGCGTCACCCTCTCCGTCGGCCACCGCGAGCAGCTCACCGGCGAACTCGGCCACCCACACCGCCCCTTCCGGCTACCGCACCGCCCGGGACCCGGCCGGCTTCTCCCTGGCCGTACCGCAGGACTTCACCCGCGAGCAGCAGGGCGAGCGGGTCTTCTACCTCTCCCCGGGGCAGACCTTCCGCCTCGGCGTCAAGGTCGCCGAGCCCGGCCCGGGCGGCCCCGTCGCGGTGATGAACCGGTCCGCGGCCGACGGACCCAGCACCAACCCCGGTTACCACGACGGCCGGGTCGCCGAGACCACGCACGCCGGACACCCCGCCGCGTCCTGGGAGTTCACCTGGGACGGCTTCAGCGCCGCGGAGGGCCCGCGCCACACCTACGACCTGTGCTGGGAGGAGGGCGGGCGGATGTACGACGTGTGGGTGTCGGCTCCGGTCGGCAAGGTCCGGGAGGCTCGCGAGTACTTCGACGTGGCCGTGGACACCTTCTCGGTCACGGCTCTGTGACCGGTTCGCATCCCCTGTGGCTGCGGACGCACATGGCGCGATATGGATGAACCATGAGCAGTGACGGGGGACTCGGCCGCGCGGCCGACGACACGACGAGTTTTGTTCTGCAACCGCCGAGCCCGAACCCGGGCCCGCGGCCTCCTGCGGTGCCCGCCCAGGGTGCGGGGCCGCTGATCGGCGGGCGGTACCGGCTGCTCGCCAAGCTGGGCCACGGCGGGATGGGCACGGTGTGGCGGGCCAAGGACGAGATGGTGGACCGCGAGGTCGCCGTCAAGGAACCCCGGGTACCGGACCATGTTCCCGAGCGGGAGCGCGCCAACGCCTTCGAGCGGATGCGCCGCGAGGCGCGTGCGGCGGCCCGCCTCGACCATCCCGCGGTGGTCGACGTGTACGACGTCGCGGTCGTCGACGGCCGGCCGTGGATCGTGATGGAGCTGGTGCACGGCCGCTCGCTGGGCGCCGCGCTCCAGGAGGGCACCCTGGACGCGCGCGAGGCCGCCCGGATCGGTCTCCAGGTGCTCGGCGCGCTGGAGGCGGCACACGCGGCGGGCGTCCTGCACCGGGACGTGAAACCGGACAACGTACTGCTGGGCCGGTACGACCGGGTCGTCCTCACGGACTTCGGCATCGCGCAGATCGAGGGCGAGACGAACCTGACGGACACCGGTGGCTTCGTCGGCTCGCCCGAGTACATCGCGCCGGAACGCGTGCTGGGGCAGCGCCCCGGCCCGGCGAGCGACCTGTGGTCCCTGGGCGTGGTCCTCTACACGGCCACCGAGGGCGTCTCCCCGTTCCGGCGCAGCAACACCCCCGCCACCCTCCAGTCCGTCCTCAACGCCACCCCGGCCGCGCCCGCCGCCGCGCGCGGCCCGCTGGCCGAGGCCGTCAACAGCCTGCTCCAGAAGGACCCCGGGCGCCGTCCGACGGCGGCGCAGGTGCGTGCCCTGCTGGAAGCGGCCGCGAACCCGCCGGCGCCGGAGCCCACCCAGCGCGTGCAGGTCACCGCGCCCGCCGCCCGGGCCCCGCGCCTGGGCCGGAAGATCTGGCTGGGCGTGGGCGCTGCCGTGGTCGCGGCCGCGGTGGCCGGCTACCTCGTCCTCGCCGACCCCTTCGCCGGCCCGCTGCCGGACGGCTGGGCGAAGAAGACGGACACCGAGCTGGGTGTCGTCCTCGCCGTCCCCGCGACCTACCAGCCCGGTCACCCGGAGAAGAACGCCACCGACCAGACCTGGGTGTCGTACACGGACCGGAGCGGAGCCATCTCGATCGTCCTGGACCTGACCAGGAAATCGGACGACTCCCTGAACGAGATCAAGAGCAACGCGGCGGCCCAGATGCACGCCGACGACGAGAAGTTCAAGAACGAGGGCGAGTACGACCTCGACATGCCCAAGGGCGCGAAGACGCACCCGGACGACAACACGAAGTACCAGGGCAGAGAAGCCGCCACGAACACCGTCGCCTACACGACCGACGACAGCCAGGACCCGCGCCCCCGCGAGCTCCAGATCTTCTACTACCGCACCAAGTCCGGCGACCTGTACCGGCTCACCATCGGCTACCCGGGCGCGGGCGACTTCACGGCCCGCGGCCGGGAGGTGGCGAAGACGGCGATCACCAACCTGGACATCAAGAAGCCCTGAGGACCGGAAGGCCGGCCCGGGCCTTCTCCCGGTACCGCCCGGGCGTCGTCCCGAACTCGCGGCTGAACGCGTGCGAGAGGGCGTACGGGCTGCCGTAGCCGGTCTCCCGGGCCACCGTGGCCAGGGGCACGTCCGAGTCGCGCAGGCGGGTCGCGGCCAGGGTCAGACGCCACCAGGTGAGGTATGCCATCGGCGGGCGCCCGACCAGGGTGGTGAAGCGGCGGGACAGGGTGGCGCGGGAGACGCCCGCCCTCGCGGCCAGCAGGTCGTTCGACCAGGGGGCGGCGGGGTCGGTGTGCAGGGCGCGCAGGGCCGTCGCCGTCGCCGGGTCGGTCAGGGCCGTCGGCCACACGCCGGTCGGCGCCTCCGTCATCCAGGCCCGGAGCACGTAGATCAGCAGGAGGTCCAGCAGACCGGGGAGGGCGAGGGCCGATCCCGGGTGGGTGCCGGTCAGCTCCCTGGCCAAGAGGTCCACCGCGGCACGCAGTTCGGGGTGGGCGCCCACCCGGTTCCGCAGGTGCACCGTCTCCGGCAGCTCCGCCATCAGCGGATGCGCCCGGCTGCGGTCCAGGCGGTACTTGCCGCACAGCAGCTCCACTTCGGGGCCGTCCTCGGGGAACCGTACGTCCTCGTCCCGCACCTCCTCGAACGGCACGGCCCGCCGCACCTCGGCGGGCTCCGCCGCCCCGTGCGCCAGCACATGCCCCGCGCCGTGCGGCAGCAGCACGACATCGCCCGTCCCCAGGTCCACCGGGTCCCCGCCCTCCTCCGGCAGCAGCCGGCAGGCGCCGCCGAGGACGACATGGAACCCCGCGCCCTCGTAGGGCGCCAGCCGCACGCACCAGCGGCCGCTCACCCGGAGCCGGTTCGAGGAGGGCCGGCCCACCCGGACCGCGGAGATCGCATCGCTCACCACATCCATGAGACGTCAGCGTATCCAGTCGAGCCGGAGAAGCATTGGGATGCTCATCCCGGGTTCCTAGGCTCGTCACCATGACGGAAGACAACGTGCAGAGGTTCGTGATCGGGGACGTCGAGGTCCTTCGGGTCGTCGAGTGGCAGGGACCGTTCGCCACCGCTCGGCAGCTCGTCCCGGACTGTGGTCCGGAGGTGTGGAAGGAGCACGAGGAGCAGCTCGTGCCCGGCCACTGGGAGCCCGGCGGCGACCTGGCCGTGTCCGCGCTCCAGACCTGGGTGGTGCGCAGCGCCGGACGGACGGTGCTGGTCGACACCGGCGTGGGCAGGGACCGGGAACGGCCCGGGAACCCGCTGTTCCACCGGCGGCAGGGCGACCTGCCGGGGCGGCTGCGGCAGGCCGGCGTGGATCCGGGCGACGTCGACCTCGTGGTGAACACCCACATCCACGCCGACCACGTCGGCTGGAACACCTACGACGCCGACGGCGAGTGGGCGCCCGTCTTCCCGGGCGCCCGGTACCTCCTGCCGGCCGCCGACGACCATTACTTCGGGCCCGAGGGCGGCTACGGCGGCGGTGTGCGCGTGGACGACCGGCTCCTCTACGAGGACAGCATCGCGCCCGTGCACCGGGCCGGGCAGGCCGTGGTGTGGGACGGCGCGCACCGCATCGACGAGCATCTCGTCCTGGAGTCCGCCCCCGGCCACACCCCGGGATCCTCCGTCCTGCGCGTGGAATCGCGCGGAGAGCGGGCCGTGTTCGTCGGGGACATGCTGCACAGTCCGGTGCAGATCCTGCGCCCCGAGTGCAACAGCTGCTTCTGTCTGGACCCGCTGCAGGCGGCCGAGACCCGGCGCCGGGTGCTCGAACGCGCCGCCGGCGAGCGGGCCCTGGTCGTCCCCGCCCACTTCGGCGGCGCCGGTGCCGTGGAAGTGCGCAAGGACCGCGGGGAGTTCACCTTGCACCGGTGGGCCGCCTGACCGCCTGACCGTCCGCCTGACTGCCTGACCGTCCGTCTGACCGTCTGACCGTCCGTCTGACCGCCCGGCCGACCGGCTTACCGGTCGGCCGCCCGACCCTTTGGCCGCCTGACCGCCCGACTTCGACAAGGGCATGGTGCGCACGGTACTCATGTGACATGAGTGGAGACGGCGAACTCCCGCCCGACGGACGTCTGATCGGTGGGTGCTACCGGCTGGTCGAGCGCATCGGGTCCGGCCCGACCGGGACGGTCTGGCGTGCCCGGGACGAGCGGGGGCAGGGACAGGTCGCTGTCAAGGAGCCCGCGTTGCCGGCCGATCCGGCCGACGACGAGGAGAGCCGGCGCGTCGCACACCGGCTCTACCACGAGTCCCGGGCCGCGGCGCGGGTGCGGCACCTCTCCGCCGTCACGATTCACGACGTCGTCAGCGAGGACGGAGTCCCCTGGATCGTCATGGAGTTGGTCGAGGGCGAGTCGCTGCGGGAGATCCTCCGGCGCAGGCCCCTCCCGCCCGCCGAGGCCGCCCGGGTCGGGCTCGCGGTCCTCGGTGCGCTGCGGGCCGCGCACGCCGTCGGGATCGTGCACCGGGGCCTCAAGCCCACCAACGTCCTGATCGAGTCCGGCACCGGCAGGGTCGTCCTCACCGACTTCGGGACAGGGGACGGGCACGCCGAGGAGGCTCCCGCCGCGTTCGTCGCCCCCGAGCGGGCGTCGGGTCCCGGCGCCGGGCCGGCCTCCGACCTGTGGTCGCTGGGTGCGCTCCTGGCCGCCGCCGTCGAGGACGCGGGGTCGGGCCCCCTCGGGCCGCTGCTGGCGAGGCTGCACGCGCAGGAGCCCGAGGCGCGGCCGGGCGCGGAGGACGTGGCGGAGGCACTGGCGGCGCTGGCCGGTGAAGGGGCCGTGGAAGCCTCCGGAGCGGACAGTGCACCGGCGCTGGAGCGGGCGCCGGCGGCAGAACCCCTGCGGCCGCTGGAGCGGGCGCGGGTGGCAGAACCCCTGCCTGTGCCCCCCGCCCCCGCCGCGGACCAGCGCCGTCGCACCCCACTCGCCGCTCTCGGTCTCCTTCTCGCATCCACGCGGAAAAACCCGGAGCCGAGTGATCATCACCCGACAACCCGCTGATCAGCACATTTGCTGCCAGTGATCACTGGCGTCGTGTGTGCACTCGGTGAATCCCCGTTACCGACGGGTACCCAAAGCCTCCGCTGCGGCATACCCTGCGCGTCATGACGGACTCGCAGGCCCCGGACATCACCGGCACCAACCCCCTCGCGCCCGCCCCCGAAGGCGCCCGCACCGCCGCCGACGTGGTCACCCCCGAACTGGTGGCCCAGCTGACCAAGGGCGTCGTCGGCTCAGGCCGTACCGCCAACCACACCC
>NZ_JBEXYL010000048.1:0-72032 GCF_040630895.1 Streptomyces sp. NPDC005728 | reverse complement strand
CCAGGCGAGCAGCGCGCCCAGGTGCTGGTCCTCCAGGCTGGACTGGCCGGTCGCCCAGTGCCGGGACAGCACGTCGGTGAGGGCCAGGAGGAGCGCCGAGTCGGCGGGCGCCCCTGGGGGAAGCGGAGCGGATCAGACCTGGCCGGCCTTCTCCAGCGCGGTGCAGCAGGTGTCGACGATCAGTCGCGTCACCAGGTACGGGTCGACGTTGGCGTTCGGGCGGCGGTCCTCGATGTAGCCCTTGCCGTCCTTCTCGACCTGCCACGGGATGCGCACCGAGGCACCGCGGTTGGAGACACCGTAGGAGTACTCGTTCCACGGGGCGGTCTCGTGCAGACCCGTCAGACGGTCGTCGATGCCGGCGCCGTAGTTCTTGACGTGGTCGAGTGGCTTGGAGCCCTCGCCGAGCGACTCGCAGGCGGTGATGATCGCGTCGTAACCCTCGCGCATCGCCTTGGTGGAGAAGTTGGTGTGCGCGCCCGCACCGTTCCAGTCGCCCTTGACCGGCTTCGGGTCCAGGGTCGCGGAGATGCCGAAGTCCTCGGCGGTGCGGTACAGCAGCCAGCGGGCCACCCACAGGTGGTCGGAGACCTCCAGCGGGGAGACCGGGCCGACCTGGAACTCCCACTGGCCGGGCATGACCTCGGCGTTGATGCCGGAGATGGCGAGACCCGCCTTCAGGCAGTTGTCCAGGTGGGCCTCGACGATCTCGCGGCCGAAGATCTCGTCGGCGCCGACACCGCAGTAGTAGCCGCCCTGCGGGGCCGGGAAGCCGCCCTCGGGGAAGCCCAGCGGACGGGCGCCGTCGAAGAAGGTGTACTCCTGCTCGATGCCGAAGATCGGCTCCTGGGCGGCGAACTTCCCGGCGACCTCGGCCAGCGCGGCACGCGTGTTGGAGGAGTGCGGGGTGAAGTCGATGTCCAGGACCTCGCACAGGACGAGGATGTCGTCGCCGCCGCGGATCGGGTCCGGACAGGTGAAGACCGGCTTGAGCACGCGGTCCGAGGAGTGCCCCTCGGCCTGGTTGGTGGAGGACCCGTCGAAGCCCCAGATCGGCAGCTCGTCGAGACCGGCGGGGGCACCCGTGATGATCTTCGTCTTGGAACGGAGCTTGGCCGTCGGCTCGGTGCCGTCGATCCAGATGTACTCAGCCTTGAAGGTCACGGGGCCACATCCTTCGGGGGTGGGTCGGGCGCACTCGGTGCGGGTGCTGCGGCGCTGCGGCACTGGGGCGCCGCGTCTAACTGCCCGGCAGCCTGTCAACAGGCGATTTCCCGGTCATTGCTCGAGTGTGAACCCCGTGTTACCTGGTGTTTCTGTGCCGCGCCTCACGTGGTGAGGCGGGCGGCGGTGGGGTACGGCGGTGCGGGTTCCGCTGTTCGTGGCCGTGAACAGCGGAACCGCCCTCTCGCCGATGCCCGTGCGGTGGGTGAGCCTCACCCCCGTGCGGCTCACCCACCGCGGACCTCACCCGGGCTCGTGGCTCACCCCACCTTCTCGATGACCGCGCGGCGGATGAGGAACTTGCCCGGCTCCCGGACCTGTTCGAAGGCCGCGTTGTTGAGCAGTACGCAACTGCCGGAGACCGAGGTGACCTTCACCGTCGTGGACTTGTTGTTGTCCAGGTTGGTGACCTTCAGGGTCGTGCCCGCCGGGAACTGGTTGCTGGACGCGGCCGGGGCGCCGCCCTCACCGGAGAGCGTGACGGTGGAGCCGTTGCACACCTGCTGGCCGGAGGCCGCGGCGCCGCCGCCGTTGTTCCCCGCGGCACCGGTCTGCGCGGGCTGCGCGCCCTGCTGGGCCCCACCGGCCTGCTGGTTGCCGCCGGCCTGCTGGTTGCCCTGCTGCGCGTTGCCCTGCTGGCCCGCGTTGCCCTGCCCGGTCTGGGAGCCCTGAGCCGACTCCCCAACCGTGCATCCGGCAGCCTTCTGCTGGACCTCGATCTGCTTGATGACCGCCTCGCGGTTGGCGATCCGGGCCGCCGACTGCGCGTCCGGTTTCGCCTTCTGGTCCGCGATGAACTTGTCGTTGTTGCCGTGGGCCGTGGCCAGCCCCTGGCATACGGTCGAGTCCCCGGCGGACAGCGTCTTGGCGTTCTGCGGGCTCTGCGCGGCGTTCGAGGTGGACGCCAGCGCGAAGGCCCCGCCACCCGCCACCGCCGCGGCACTGACGAGCACCGCGAGCTTCTTCTTCGTGCTGAGAGTTCTCCTGCGTGACATGCGCGCCTCCTGAAGAGGTAGGGGAGCGTACGCCGCTATGTACGAGATCCCGAACGAGGTTACTCAGCGGTTGCCTGAGTTCGCCGAAGTAACCTGCATCACAGGAGAGTTGAGCCTCGCTCAGCTCTTGTTCCGGGAGAGCGCCTCCTGGACGGTCTCTTCGGTTCGGGCCACCAGGGCGGTTCCGTCGTCGGCTGTGATGATCGGGCGCTGGATGAGCTTGGGGTGCTCGGCGAGGGCCGTGATCCACCGGTCCCGCGCGGTCGCGTCCCGCGCCCACTCCTTGAGTCCCAGCTCCTTCGCGGCGGCTTCCTGGGTGCGGGTGATGTCCCACGGTTCGAGCCCGAGCCGGTCGAGCACGGCCCTGATCTCGTCCTCGCTCGGCACGTCCTCCAGGTAGCGGCGGACGGTGTAGTCGGCCCCCTCGGCGTCGAGGATGCTGAGTGCGCTGCGGCACTTCGAGCAGGCCGGATTGATCCAGATCTCCATACGGCCCACGGTACGCGACGTCCGCCTGCCGCCTGCCGCCTGCCGCCTGCTCAGCCGAGGACGAGCGGGAGCTGCGCGGCGAAGTCGCCCAGCGCGGTCTTCTCCGCGGCGGTCGGCGTGCGCCGCCCGGTGCCGACCAACAGCGCGTCCCGGTCGGAGAACGAGGCGGGGAACGGGGTCCCGGCGATCTTCTCCAGCGACGCGCGTGCCGCCGCGAGGGTCTCGGCGGGCGGCCCGGCGGCCGACGGCAGGTGCGCGACCAGGTCGAGGTGGTGCAGGGTCCATTCGAGGACGTAGGCGGACAGGTAGTCCCCGATGGTCAGCACCTTGTCCTGGGTGCTGACGCGGCCCGCGGGATCGGCGAGACCGGCGGCGCGGCCCGCGGCGGAACCGACGTCGTCCAGGTGGAACTTGAGCCACCGCGGCTCGCCGTAGGCGGCCGCCAGCCGGGGGATCAGGGCGTCGAGCGGGTCCTCGCCGGTCGGGGGTTCGCCGAGCAGGTCCCAGTAGGTGGCCGCGTCCGCGGTAGGTGCGGTGTCGGCGGGCGTGACCAGGGTGATCAGGACGTCCTGGGCGTCGATGACCAGGTGGCACACCAGGTCCCGCACGAGCCAGCCGGTACAGCCGGACGGCCGCTCGAAGTCCTCGTCCGGGAGGTCGGCGACGGCCGTGCGCAACGCACTCCATGAACGTGAGAAGAGATCCACCGGGGCACGGTAACGACGGACCGGAAGGGCGGACAAGCGGCTTCACGCCGACGTGGCTCTGTTCGAATTTCTCCCGCCCCACGCGCATCGTGAGGACCTGCCGTGACGCGGTGCCAATTCCTGCGCCCACCTGGCCCTTTGCTCGCCTCTCCGTACTCCCTGGATGTCAGTGGTCGGCAGTAGACTGTAAGCAGTGTTCGAGGGAATCGCCGGGCTGTTCCGGTGGATGCCCGACCGCGACAGGAGGATGCCTGTGCCCGCTGCCGCCCTGAAGTCCAAGCCGCTGCCCACCCAGTCCACCACCAAGCGTTCCGTCCGGCTCGACTCGCCCTATGTGCCGATGGAGAAGCGTCCGCTGCCGGCCGGACGGCCGCGCGAGTGGTACGTCACGCACAACCGGCGTCTGAAGGCCATGCGCCTCGCCATAGCCCTGCTCGACCTGGGGATCTTCCTGCCGGGCCAGGCCCGCAACGAGACGATCCGCAGCACGGCGGAGAAGATCGGTGTGCACCCGCCGTCGGACACGACCTGCCACATGGTGCGGGCGTTCATGCGCTACAGCCGGTGAGACCGGTGCCGGGTGCCCTGCGCCGCTGCAGGGCACCCGGCCCTCACGCCGACAACTCCCGCTCCCACGGCGTCCGGAAACGCGGAGTCACCTTCGTCGCCCCCACCCACCCCCGCAGCCGCTCCGCCTCCGCGGCCACCGCCGCCTCGGCCTCGCGGCGTACGCCCGGCTCGGGGATCCGCCAGACGACCTCCCCGTCCGCCCGCTGGGCCCAGCCGCCCACCACCCGGCCGTTCCACCACGCCGTCGGCCCCACGTTGCCGCTGCGGTCGAAGAGGTGCGGGCGCAGGCCGGGGGCGAGATACCAGTCGCGCTGCTGCCAGGCCATGGCCGTCGGGTCCAGGCCGGGGAGCAGCGCCGCCCAGGGCTCGCCGGGTGCCTCGACCGGATCCGTGTCGCCGTCGGTGACGTACCCCGTGCCCTCGTCCAGGGAGACCTCCTGTGCGCCGATCGCGGACAGCGCGCGGCGCACCTCGGTGACCCGCCAGCCGGTCCACCACTTCAGGTCCGCCTCCGACGCCGGGCCGCAGGCCCGCAGCCAGCGCTCCAGCAGATCCGCCTGGGCCCGCGCCGCGTCCAGCTCGGGGTGCTCCGGAGCCGGGGCCCATCGGAACTGACTGGACGTCCAGGATCCGAGCGGGCGGCCGCGGACCACCTTGCCCTCGACGCCGAGCACCCGCAGCAGGCGGGAGGAGACCGTGTGGACGCCCTCGTAGCTCTTCCCGGCCGCGTACACGAACTGCTCGCGCAGGCGCGGCTCGTCCGCCGTCAGCTCCGCCGCCGTCGCCTGCCCGCGCCGGGCCAGCGCGGCCAGCGCGGACACCTCGACCTCCGCCAGCCAGGCCGCGTCCGGGGCGCCCGCCCTGGCCATGTCCTTGAGCAGGGAGGCGCGTTCACGAGCGGCCACGGTCAGGCCCGTCGAGGCGTGGACGACGGCCGTCAACGCGGTCGGGAACACGAACACCGTGTGCCGCATGCCGTGCATCCGGACCAGCGTGCGGTCCTCGTACAGCGCATGCTCCGTCTCCGCCACCGCCTTCGCCGGGTCGGCGAGCCGGGCCGCCACCGCCAGGTACACCGTCGCGGGGTCCGTGCCGTGCAGGGCCACCAGCGAGGCCGCGACCTCCTCGGGGGTCGCCGCCCGTGCCGTGCCCGCGAGGCGGTGCCGCAGGGCCAGCCGGGCCCGCCGCTCCGCCGCGTCGATGTGCCGCCGCCGTCCGTCACCCATGCCGACCTCCCCGTCGTCGTCCACCCTGCCTTTCTGCATGGTCGCCGACACCACTGACAGTCGGCTTGTTCACCCGTTCGCCGGACTCGGCATGCGCACGCCCGCCCCGGGGCCCTTCACTGCGATCAGGAGGTGACGGGAACAGCGAGGACCCGCAGAGAGAGGCCCACCGTATGAGCACCCCCGAGGACCGCGCCGCGCGCGGAGCCCCCGAGGACCGCGCCCGGCGCGGCAAGGAGGCCCGCAAGCGCGTCCCCCGTTCCACACACGCCTGCTGGCTGCCTTCGGCCGACCGGGCCGACCCCGTCGCCGCCCTGGAGCGGCAGGGCCGGGACCGGCTGCCGGAGTTGCTGCCGATCCGCTACGGGCGGATGGCCGCCTCGCCGCTGGCCTTCCTGCGCGGCGCCGCCGCGGTGATGGCCGCCGACCTCGCCGTCCAGCCGCACACCGGGCTCACCGTGCAGCTGTGCGGCGACGCCCACCTGCTCAACTTCGGGCTCTACGCCTCCCCGGAACGCGCCCTGCTCTTCGACCTCAACGACTTCGACGAGACCTTCCCGGGGCCCTTCGAGTGGGACGTCAAACGGCTCGCGGCCAGTGTGGCCGTGGCCGCCCTGGAGAACGGCCACGGCACCGCCAGGGCGTGGACCGCGGCGGCCGCGGCCGGCACCGGCTACCGCACCGCGGTACGCCGGATGGCCGGCCTCGGCGAGCTGGCCGTCTGGTACGAGCAGATCGACGCCGACAGTCTGCTGCCCCTGGTCCGCTCCGCCCGGCGCAGGCACCGCCCGGAATGCAGCCTCACCCGGGCCCGCCGCCGCACCAGCCTCCAGGCTCTCGGCAAGCTGACCGAGGTGGTCGACGGGCGGCGCCGGATCGTGCACGACCCGCCGCTCCTCGAACCCGCCGGCGTCCCGGACACGGCCTCCCTGCGCAAGATCTTCAGCGACTACCGCTCCACCCTGTCCGAGGAGCGCCGCCACCTCCTCGACCGCTACCGCTTCGTCGACGCCGCCCGCAAGGTCGTCGGCGTCGGCAGTGTCGGCATGCGCTGCTTCATCGTGCTGCTCGCCGGGCGCGACGCCGACGACCCGCTTTTCCTGCAGGTCAAGGAGGCGCGGACCTCGGTGCTCGAGGAGCACCTGCCGGGCGCGCCGTACGTCCAGCCCGGACACCGGGTGGTCGCGGGGCAGCGGCTGCTGCAGTCCGCCACCGACATCTTCCTCGGCTGGATGAACGGACCGCAGGGCCGCGCCTTCTACTGGCGCCACCTGCGCGACTCGAAGGGCTTCGCCGAGGTCGCCGGCATGGACCCGGCCGGGCTGCTCGCCTACGCCCGTCTGTGCGGCACCACGCTGGCCCGGGCCCATGCCCGCTCCGGCGACCGCATCGCCATCGCCGCCTACCTGGGCTCCGCCGACACCTTCGACCGGGCCGTCGCCGACTTCGCCCTGGCCTACGCCGACCAGGTCGCCGCCGACCACGCCACCCTCGGCGCGGCCATCGAGGCGGGTGTGGTGACGGCGCGGCCGGGTGTCTGACGCGGCTGCTCAGCCGTACCGTTCCAGCAGCCCGCGCACGTACGCCTCCAGCCGCTCGCCCAGCACCTCCGGCGTCAGATCGGTGCGCCCCAGCTCACGCCACGGCCCGGCCAGTTTCTCCGCGTCGGCGGCGTAGGCCAGGGCGTCGAGCAGCCGCCAGTACAGGTGGTCGGGACCGTTCGCGAGCCCGGTGCCGCCCTGCTCCTCGTACCGGTCCCGGAAGGCCAGCCCCTGCGCCGGGCCGTGCAGCAGGGCCAGCGCCGTCGAACAGTGCGCCACATCGAGGTCGGCCGGGCCCCACGAGGTCTCCACCCAGTCGACGACGCCGCTCACCCGAAGGTCGTCCCCGGCCCCCGTGAACAGCACGTTCCCGGGGTGGTAGTCCCGGTGCAGGAAGCGGCCGCGGTACGTCGGCGGGTCGCGGCGGAGCACGTCCACCGCCCTCTCCCACATCCCGCCCCCGGGGGTCCGGACCCGCTCGGGGGAGGTCCACGCCTGGTACGGGCGCGGCCGCTCCCGCGGCACGACCGCGTGGATCCGCACCAGCTGGGCGGCGAGCAGGTCCAGCCGCCCCTCCAGCGCCTGTCCGTCCTCCTCGTCCACCCGCACCAGACCCGGCAGCCGGGTCATCAGCAGCGAAGGATGGTCGCAGTGTTCGGCGGCGGCGTCCACGGCGACCAGCCCCGGGGCCGGGACGCCCTCCTCCCCGGCGAGCAGGCCGAGGACGGCCGCCTCCCGGGACAGCAGGCCCGACGCGTGCCGCCGGAAGAACGGCCGCACGAAGGTGCGCAGCACCAGCTCCTCCCCGTCGTCCAGGGTGAGCCCGCGCATCTGCGCGGACCAACCCCCTGAGAGCGGACGGGAGCCGGTGACTGTACGGCCTTGCGGAAGCTGCTTGGTCACCCAGCTCCGGGTCGCCGCCCAGCCCCCCTCGTCGAGCCCGCTCAGCAGGGCGGCAACGAACTCCCGCCGGTCCTCGGTGTGATCGCGCAGCCACCGCCCCACCCGGTGGTCGGCGTCCGGGAGTTCGAAGCGGGTGTACTGCGCGCGTGCCGACAGCGCGTCCTGTACGGCCTCCGTCACCTCCGGCGGGATGACCGCGTCCGTGCCCGGCACCGCCAGCACCGCACGGCCCTCGTACGCCCGCAGGGCCGCGAGAGCGGGGGAGTTCCGCCAGCCGCCGGGCGTACGGATGATCCCGCTGAACCGGCCGCTGCCATCCCCGAACGGCACGTCCCAGGCCTCCGGCGCGTACACCGCGGGTGCGCACAGGCCTACGGCAGCCACCCGCCGGCCGTAGTGCCGTACGAGATCCGCCACCGTCTGCCCGCTCATGCTGAACCCCACCAGGACCAGCGGGTCGCCCTCGGGAGCGTGGGCGTCGAGCACCGCCACCGCCTGCTCGAACCGCCGCCGCAGGCTCAACCGGGCGAGGGTGCCGGTGCTCTCGCCGTGCCCGGAGAAGTCGAGGGCCAGCGCGCGGCAGCCGTGGGCCACGGCTTCGGCGAGCAGCGGCAGCAGCCGTTCCTTGGTGCTGTCGCCCGCGCCGTGCAGAAGTACGACCGTCGCCCGTCCGGGCGGTCCGGCGCTCACCGCGCTGAGCCGCTCACCGTCGCAGGGGAACGTGAACACGTCGTACTCGCGGGAGAGTTCGCTCATGCGGGCCATTCACTCACAGCCGGTGGCGGGCCCGGAAAACGGGATGCACCGAGCGTGACGGCCTCCCTACCCTGAATGAGCGTCGCCGAGTCGACACGTCCCCCATCCACCCCACTCATCACCCAACGGAGGTCCGTCATGCGTGGCATCGTCCTCACCGGGACCGTCGTCCTGGTGATTCTCGGATTCGGAAACCACATCTGGTGGCTCGCCGCCGGCGTGCTGCTCTATCTGTACGCGACCCGCGGTCGGGGTTCGCCCGCCGGGCCGCCACCGGCCTCCGGCTCGGGCGCGCTGCCCGACTCCTATCGGGCGTACCGCGAGCGCCGGGACCGCCAGGCCCGGTGGGAGCGCCGCTACCGTCGCGAGCGCCGCTTCGAGATCCGGCGGCAGGAGCGCGAGAAGAGCAGGTGAGTACAGAGGTGCCCCCGGTCACAGGCCGGGGGCACCCCACACCGGGAACCAGCGGCTCAGGTCCTGCTCGGTCCTGAGATCGTCCGCGAGCTGCGCCTTCACCTGCAACTCCAGCGCGCTGTCACGGCGTTCAGCGGTGCCGGGCAGCGGTGCGAACGGGTAGAAGGTGCCGCGTTTGTAGAGGTAGACCAGGGCCAGGCGCCGTCCCCGCGCGTCCTCGAACGCGGCGAGGGAGCACAGCAGCTGCGGCCCGAATCCGTTGACCTCCATCGAGCTGTTCACCGCGTGCAGGTCGTTGACCAGCTGGGGCAGCTGGTCGGGGGTCCGCCGGGAGACCAGCCAGGAGTAGCCGTAGCCGTCCTGGGTGAGTTCCACCGGGGGCCCGGCGCGGTCCGCGTCCGCGTCGAGCAGCGCCTGGACCTCCCGGTGGGTCTGCACGAAGGCAGCGCCCTCGACCGTGGCGAAGCACACCGCACCGACCCCGGTCGGGGTGAACCCGGCCGCCGCCTGGAGCGTCACCGCCGCCGAGGGCAGCGCGAACAGCTGGTCCAGATCGGGTGCGACGGGCTTCGTCCGACCGAGCAGGATGTCCAGCAGCCCCATGCTCAGCCCGCCTTCCCGGGAGTCGCCGCCTCGCCCAGCTCCGCGGAGATCCGGCCCAGCTGGTCGAGGCGCTGCTGAAGGGGCGGGTGGGTGGAGAAGAAGCGCTCGATGCCGGGCTCCTTGCCGGTCGCCGGGGTGAAGTAGAAGGCGTTGAAGGCCTGGGCCGTGCGCAGGTCCTTGGTCGGGATCCGGGCGATGTCCCCGGAGACCTTGGTGAGCGCGGACGCCAGCGCCGAGGGGCGGCCGGTCAGCTGCGCGGCCGCCCGGTCGGCCGCCAGCTCCCGGTACCGGGACAGGGCCCGGATCAGCAGGAAGCTGATCGCGTACACGGCCGCCGAGACCGCCATCACGGCGGCGAACACCGCGGCGGTGTTCTGGTCCCTGCGGCCCCCGCCGAGGAGCTGCGAGTAGAAGGCGAACCGCACGATGAGGCCCGCGATGACGCCGAGGAACGACGCGATCGTGATCACCGCGACGTCCTTGTGCGCCACATGCGACAGCTCGTGCGCGAGCACGCCCTCCAGTTCGGCGGGCTCCAGTCGCCGCAGCAGCCCCGTGGTCACACAGACCACGGCGTGGTCGGGACTGCGCCCGGTCGCGAACGCGTTCGGCATGTCCATCGGGGACACGGCGACCACCGGCTTCGGCATGTCCGCGATCGCGCACAGTCGGTCCACCACCGCGTGCAGCTCGGGATACTCCTCGCGCTCCACGACCCGCCCGTGCATGGCGAACATCGCGATCCGGTCGGAGAACCAGAACTGGGCCACGAACATCGCCCCGACCAGGACGACGACCAGCAGCCAGGACCTGAGCAGCACGATCAACGCGGCGACGAAGGCCACGTACAGCAGCCCGAGCAGGAACAGCGTGACCGTCATACGCACGGTCAACCGCCGATCGCTCCGGAAGCGGCTCTGCATCTGCATCACCCCGCAGTCAGGCACTCGTCCCGCTGTCCAGTGTGCACCTGCGGATTCCCATAAAGAGGTCGCGAGCAGACCTAGGGGCAGCAAAGGCTCCCTGCGAAACCGGGGGTCTCGGTTTGGTGACGCAGGGTAAGCCTGTACTGCCCCTCGGTGACCGGTGGCTGGTCCTAGTAGGGCGAGCGCATCTGCGCGTACCCCAGCAGGACTATCACCACGGCCACACAGCCGAGCACCACGACCGTCGACACCCACGACGACCGCCGCGGTGCACCGTGCTCCGGGTCGGCACGGAACGGCGCCGGGTCCGGCGGGTTCTCCTTCCAGCGGGCGGCGAGCATCCGGGCCCGGGCGGAGGGCTCCTTGTGCTCGGCGGAACTCGCCCACCGGTGATCGAACTCGTGCTCCCAGTCGTCCTGTTCGCTCATCCCCGTTCAACCTCTCTCGTCGGACAGAACCAGGAGGATGATCCCCCGAGAGTAGGAATCATGGGAAGCGCAATAGGTTGCAGGACGGCCGCGGATTCCGGCCGATCTCGTCAGGATGCTGGGTGGTCGCCGGGCGGCTAGCATCGACGTGAGAGCCGCACGCAGGGTGTGCTCGATGCCGCGCCATCCCTGCCCACCGGGGAACCTGCAGCCCTGCTTCCCCCACTCAGGCGGCAACACCTACGACCGCTCCGGACCACTGGTTCCGGAATCGCGGCCATCCGTCTCGTGCATCCAAGACCGCACGAGGGGATGGAAGGAGGGTAGATCGATGAAGGCACATCGCGCGAGGCGTCTTGCCGCGCTGTCCGCCGTCGCCGTTCTGATGGCGGGCGGGGCCGCGGTCGGCGCAGCAGGCACTGCATCGGCAGCCACCCCGGACCAGGTCACCACCAACCACGGCTGCGGCTGGCGGAACAACTGCTTCAACAACGGCTTCGGCTTCAACAACGGCTTCGGCTTCAACAACGGCTTCGGCTTCAACAACGGCTTCGGCTTCAACAACGGGTTCAACACTCCCGTTGTAGTGGTCGTGGTGAGCTGACGGCAGCGGGACGGAAGCACGGCCGAGGGCCACCACCCGGAACGGTTCCGGGGGGTGGCCCTCAGTGTCGGTCCACACCCAGCGCCTCGGGCGCGCCCGACCGGTCCAGCACGGCGAGACGCTCCATCGCCGCGGCGCCGGGCCAGCCCGGCATACCGAAGTGGGCGGGAGCCTTGAACGCGGCCGAAGCGGCTCTGTGCAGCAGCCCCGCGCGCCGGCCCTGTTCACGCATCACCTCCGCGGTGAACCGGTTCGGGCTTCCGCCGGACCAGCGGTTCCGCATCACCTGGCGCATCCCCGAGCCGCCCGTGGCGTAGCTTCGCCCGCTGCTCGCACGGCGTCCTCAACGGCGAAGGCCGCCACCCCGGAGCGGGGTGGCGGCCTTCGTGCGGGATCCGCGGCTCACACGTCGAAGTACAGCTCGAACTCGTGCGGGTGCGGACGCAGCTGCAGCGGGGCGATCTCGTTCGTGCGCTTGAAGTCGATCCACGTCTCGATCAGGTCCGGGGTGAACACGTCGCCCTGGAGCAGGAACTCGTGGTCGGCCTCGAGCGAGTCGAGGACGGCCGGGAGGGAGGTCGGGACCTGGGCGACGTTCGCGTGCTCCTCGGGAGCCAGCTCGTACAGGTCCTTGTCGATCGGCTCGGCCGGCTCGATCTTGTTCTTGATGCCGTCCAGGCCCGCGAGGAGCAGGGCGGAGAAGGCCAGGTACGGGTTGCCGGAGGAGTCCGGGGCGCGGAACTCGACGCGCTTGGCCTTCGGGTTGGAGCCCGTGATCGGGATACGCATCGCGGCGGAGCGGTTGCGCTGCGAGTACACCAGGTTGATCGGCGCCTCGAAGCCCGGCACCAGACGGTGGTAGGAGTTCACCGTGGGGTTGGTGAAGGCCAGCAGCGACGGGGCGTGCTTGAGGATGCCGCCGATGTAGTAGCGGGCCATGTCCGACAGGCCCGCGTAGCCGGCCTCGTCGTAGAACAGCGGGTCGCCGTTGCTCCACAGCGACTGGTGCACGTGCATGCCCGAGCCGTTGTCACCGAAGATCGGCTTCGGCATGAAGGTCGCCGTCTTGCCGTTGCGCCAGGCGACGTTCTTCACGATGTACTTGAACAGCTGCAGGTCGTCCGCGGCGGCGAGCAGCGTGTTGAACTTGTAGTTGATCTCGGCCTGGCCGGCGGTGCCCACCTCGTGGTGCTGGCGCTCGACCTTCAGGCCGTTCTTCTCCAGCTCCAGGGAGATCTCGGCGCGCAGGTCGGCGAAGTGGTCGACCGGCGGGACCGGGAAGTAACCGCCCTTGTAGCGGACCTTGTAGCCACGGTTGTCCTCGAGGGCGCCGGTGTTCCAGGCGCCCGCCTCGGAGTCGATGTGGTAGAAGGACTCGTTCGCGCTGGTCGCGAAGCGGACGGAGTCGAAGACGTAGAACTCGGCCTCGGGACCGAAGTACGCGGTGTCCGCGATACCGGTCGACGCGAGGTAGGCCTCCGCCTTCTTGGCCACGTTGCGCGGGTCACGGGAGTACTGCTCGCCCGTGATCGGGTCGTGGATGAAGAAGTTGATGTTGAGCGTCTTGTCACGGCGGAACGGGTCCACACGGGCCGTGGAGAGGTCGGCGCGCAGGGCCATGTCGGACTCGTGGATGGCCTGGAAACCGCGGATCGACGATCCGTCGAAGGCCAGCTCCTCGTCCGGGTCGAACGCCTCAACGGGCACCGTGAAGTGCTGCATGACGCCCGGCAGGTCACAGAACCGGACGTCGACGAACTTGACGTCCTCGTCCGCGATGAACTTCTTGGCCTCGTCGGCGTTCTGGAACATCCAGCTCCTCCTACTCCCGACCGTCCCGCCGGGGTGGTAGATCGTTCGTGCGGCCAGTGCGGTGGCACACGCTGCCCTCGACCCTAGGGACGGGTGATTTCTCGGGCGTGACCCATTTGTTTCGCAGAAGTTAACCGGCCACGGTTCCACCGTAGCCCCGACACACCCCTCGGCGCTGTGTCGGAATCCGGGCGCAGTACCGTGGACGGGTGGACAACAGGAAAGCAATGGGATCGTGGCTTTCCGGGCCGCGAGCGGCCTTGGAAGAAGCCGGTGCCGACTTCGGATACCGGGGCGAGCAGCTCGGCCTCCCGGAGGAGGGACCGAACTCGATCGCACGGCCCGGCAGGCGTCTCGGGGCGCTGGCCGTCGACTGGGCTCTGTGCGTGTTGATCGCATACGGCCTGATCACGCACGGCTACAGCCCGGCCACCAGCAACTGGGCCCTGCTCATCTTCCTGGTGATGAGCGCCCTCACCGTCGGCACGATCGGCTTCACCCCGGGCAAGCGCCTCTTCGGCCTCCGGGTCGTGGCCCTGGAGACCGGCACGGTCAACCCGCTGCGCTCCCTGCTGCGCACGGTCCTGCTGTGCCTCGCGCTCCCCGCCCTGATCTGGGACCGGGACGGCCGTGGCCTCCACGACCGGCTCGCGAAGACGGTCGAGGTCCGCGCCTAGCACGCGTACGACGAACGCCTGGCACGCGTACGACGAAGGGGGGCGCCCGGATCACTCCGGGCGCCCCCCTTCGTCGTACGCGTCTCCACGAGGAGGACTAGCGGGCCTTCGGGCCGCCCTTCGGCATCCGCATGCCCTTGGGCATCGGGCCCTTCGGCAGCGGCATGTTGCTCATCAGGTCGCCCATGGCGCGCAACCGGTCGTTGGTGGCGGTCACCTGGGGGCCGGCCAGCACGCGCGGGAGCTTCAGCATGGTCGTGCGCAGCTTCTTCAGCTCGACCTGGCCCTCGCCCGTGCCGACGATCACGTCGTGCACCGGCACGTCCGCGACGATACGGTTCATCTTCTTCTTCTCGGCGGCCAGCAGGCTCTTCACCCGGTTCGGGTTGCCCTCGGCGACCAGCACGATGCCGGCCTTGCCGACCGCGCGGTGCACCACGTCCTGGCTGCGGTTCATCGCCACCGCCGGAGTCGTCGTCCAGCCCCGGCCGATGTTGTCCAGTACGGCCGCTGCGGCGCCCGGCTGGCCCTCCATCTGCCCGAAGGCGGCCCGTTCGGCCCGGCGGCCGAACACGATCGCCGCCGCCAGCAAGCCGAGCAGCAGGCCCAGGATGCCCGCAAGGTACTGGTGGCCGATCAAGAAGCCGATCGCGAGGAAGACACCGAAGGTGCCGATGCCGACGGCCGCGAGTACAAGGCCGATCTTCTTGTCGGCCTTGCGGGTCATCTTGTAAGTGAGAGCGATCTGCTTCAGTCGCCCTGCGTTCGCGGCGTCCGCCGCGGGTTCCTTCCTCGCCATGCCACGAAGTCTACGTGGCCCCGGGAGTGCCCACGACGGCAGTGCCGGGTGGGGGAGGGGTTCAGGGGCGGGTGGCGGCCTGGTCGAGCACGCGCTGCGCCTCGACCCGGTCCTTGGCACGGCGGCGGTCCTCCAGCACGGAGGTCCAGGCGTTGCGGCGGGCGGTGCGCTGGCCGCCGCTCATGAGCAGGGACTCGACGGCGCGGAGAGCGTCGGTGAAGGACGGGATGGCGGTGGCGCGGACGGGCGCGGCCTGCATGATCGAGGTCCCCCCTCGGGACGGGTGGTGTACGAGGCGTGATAGCAGAGTCACTGATTGGTGTTACCAGGGCGTGACCGACCGGTCAAACACCAATGAAGCCTTGATACAGAGCACCGAAACACTGACGCGGCCCTGACGGTGTCCTCATCAGCGAGGACGGTCAGGGCCGCGTCAAGTCGGCCATTACTGGCCGGTAGTCACTTGTGCGCGAATTCACACGCGCTGTTCACACAGGGTGTCCGCCGTGCTCGCCGTTCACACCGCCTGGGAGGCGATGTACGCACCACGCTTCTCGATCGCCATCTGGTACAGGCGGCCGGCGCGGTACGAGGAGCGGACCAGCGGGCCGGACATCACGCCGGAGAAGCCGATCTGCTCGGCCTCCTCCTTCAGCTCCACGAACTCCTGCGGCTTGACCCAGCGCTCCACCGGGTGGTGGCGCACGGAGGGACGCAGGTACTGGGTGATGGTGACCAGCTCGCAGCCGGCGTCGTGCAGCTGCTTGAGCGCCTCGCTGACCTCCTCGCGGGTCTCGCCCATGCCGAGGATGAGGTTGGACTTGGTGACCAGGCCGTAGTCGCGGGCCTCGGTGATGACCTTCAGCGAGCGCTCGTAGCGGAAGCCGGGGCGGATCCGCTTGAAGATCCGCGGCACGGTCTCGACGTTGTGGGCGAAGACCTCGGGGCGGGAGGAGAAGACCTCGGCGAGCTGCTCGGGGACCGCGTTGAAGTCCGGAGCCAGCAGCTCCACCTTCGTCCGGCCGCTCTCGCGCTCCGCGGTCTGCTGGTGGATCTGGCGCACGGTCTCGGCGTACAGCCAGGCGCCGCCGTCCTCCAGGTCGTCACGGGCGACGCCGGTGATCGTGGCGTAGTTCAGGTCCATGGTGACCACGGACTCGCCGACGCGGCGCGGCTCGTCCCGGTCCAGGGCCTCGGGCTTGCCCGTGTCGATCTGGCAGAAGTCGCAGCGCCGGGTGCACTGGTCGCCGCCGATGAGGAAGGTCGCCTCGCGGTCCTCCCAGCACTCGTAGATGTTCGGGCAGCCGGCTTCCTGGCAGACCGTGTGCAGGCCCTCGCTCTTCACGAGGCTCTGCATCTTCGTGTACTCGGGACCCATTTTCGCCCGGGTCTTGATCCACTCGGGCTTGCGCTCGATGGGGGTCTGGCTGTTGCGGACCTCCAGGCGCAGCATCTTGCGTCCGTCGGGTGCGACTGCGGACACGTCGGCTCCCTGCTAATTGCTTGAGTAGTCTTCGATTCGTCGGCGCACACCAGCGTACGCCCGTGCTAACTGAGCCCTACCGGTGAGGCCAACCTCGCGGCCGCAGGGCGCATTCCCCTGATCAGGCGGATGCCTTCTCGATCACACGCGGCTTCAGGTCCGCGCCCTCCAGCACGTCCCGCAGGTGCCTCTCGACCACCGGCAGGACCTCCTCGATGGTGACGTCCCGGCCCAGCTCGCCCGCGAGGGAGGCCACCCCGGCGTCCCGGATCCCGCACGGGATGATCCGGTCGAACCACTTGTTGTCCGGGTTCACGTTGAGCGCGAAGCCGTGCATCGTGACGCCCTTGGCGACACGGATGCCGATCGCGGCGATCTTGCGGTCCTCGCGGCGCTGGCCGGCGTTGGAGGGGGCGTACTCCGGGCCGTTGAGGCGGGGGTCGAACTCGTCGTCGTTCAGCCGCGGGTCGAAGTCGAGGGAGAGCCCGCCGAGCGCCGGCCGCTGCTCGACCGGGTCGCCGAGCACCCACACGCCGCTGCGGCCCTCGACCCGGCTGGTCTCCAGGCCGAACTCGGCGCAGGTGCGGATGAGCGCCTCTTCGAGGCGGCGCACGTGGGCGACCACGTCCACCGGGCGGGGCAGCTTCTGGATCGGGTAGCCCACGAGCTGGCCCGGGCCGTGCCAGGTGATCTTGCCGCCGCGGTCCACGTCGACGACCGGGGTGCCGTCGAGCGGGCGCTCGCTGTCCTCGGTGCGACGGCCCGCGGTGTACACCGGGGGGTGTTCCAGGAGGATCACGGTGTCGGGGACCTCGTCGGCGAACCGGGCCGCGTGCACCCGGCGCTGCTCGTCCCACGCCTCCTGGTAATCGACGGCATCCGCGCCGAACCCCATGCGGACGAACCGCAACTCACTCACGGCAAGCGCCTCCCTCAGCGAACCGGTGTCAGGCCTGTAACGCGCCCACGCCACTGTACGTCCGACCGGCGCGCGTCAGCCCTGCGGGCAATCCTCACACGATCGGATGAATGTACAGAGAAATGTGCGATCGTCCGCTCACTCTCCGCTACATTCACGCCGTCCAAGAGGCCATAAGGGCTGCTCACAGGCAATCCGGGCACTTCAGGAGCACCGGAAGGCACCGGAAGGCAGGAGACCGCACCGCAGATGACGGACCGACCCGCGCAGCGCACCCCCAACCGCCAGCTCGCCACGCTCATCGCAGAGGCGGGGTTCTCCAACGCGGGTCTGGCCCGTCGCGTCGACCAGCTCGGTCTGGAGCACGGGCTGGACCTCAGATACGACAAGACGTCGGTCACCCGCTGGCTGCGTGGCCAGCAGCCCCGGGGTACGACGCCCGCACTGATCGCCGAGGTCTTCACGCGCCGGCTCGGGCGCCGGCTCACGGCCCAGGATCTCGGCCTGGACGCTTGTGCGCCGGTGTACGCCGGGCTGGAGTTCGCGGCCACCCCCGAGGAGGCCGTCGACATCGTCGGCGGGCTGTGGCGCAAGGACTCCGGCAGCCACGTCGAGCTGCGCAAGATCGCCTTCACCCCGGCGGGGCTCGTCGTGCCCAGCCGGGACTGGCTGATCGGCAAGCCCGACGACAAGGTGGCCCGCGAGCCGGTGCCCCGGGTGCCCGCCCAGGGCCGCCCCGGCCCCGCCAAGGACCGGACGGACGCCGTACCGGCCCCGCCCCGGCCGCGCGGACACGCCGCCCGTGCCCCCGGCCACCGGGTCACCGGCGGTGACATCGCCGCGCTGCGCTCGGTCGGCGAGCTGTTCCGCACCCTGGACGACGCCTACGGCGGCGGCCACGCCCGGCAGGCCCTCGTGCGCTACCTGGAGCACGAGTGCGAGCCGATGCTGCGCGGCACGTACGACGAGCAGACCGGCCGCCGCCTGTTCGCCGCGGCCGCCGACCTCACCCGGCTCGCGGGCTGGACGTCGTACGACATCGCCGCGCACGGACTCGCCCAGCGCTACTTCGTGCAGGCCCTGCGGCTGGCCCAGGCGGCCGGTGACCGGGCCTACGGCTCCTTCGTGCTGGTCACCATGAGCCGCCAGGCCGTCTACCTCGGGCACGGCAGGGAGGCGGTGCAGCTGGCGCGGGTGGCGCAGCAGGGGGCGGGCACGGGCGGGCCGCCGGTCGTGCAGGCGCTGCTGCACGCCTCCGAGGCCCGCGCGCACGGGGTGCTCGGGGAGGTGCGGGCGTGCACCGGGGCGCTGGTGCGGGCCGAGCGCGCCCTGGAGGCGGCCCGGCCCGGGGACGAGGTGCCGTACTGGGCCCGCTTCTTCGACGAGGCGCAACTCGCCGACGAGTTGGGGCACTGCCACCGCGATCTGCAGCAGTTCCGTGCGGCCGCGCAGCACGCGGAACGCTCCCTCCAGCTCCGCGCCCCCTCCTACGCCCGCAGCCGCCTGTTCTGCCGGGTCGTCCTCGCCACCGCCCGGCTCGGCCTCGGTGAACTCGACCAGGCCTGCGCACTGGCCGCGGAGGCCGCAGGCCAGGCGGTGGAGATGCGGTCCGTGCGCGCGATCGAGTACGTCAAGGACTTCGAGCGGCGTCTGGAGCCCTACAAGGACGCGGCACCGGTACGGGGTTACCGCGAGAAGGTGGCCGCGTTGAGCTGAACGGGACACAGGACACGGGACCGGCCGCGGCCCGGGGTGGACCCGGCCGGTCCTCTCACGCGGCCCGCGGCAGCGTGGGCGCCGGGTCGGCCCTGTGCATCGAGCCCGCCGCCCCCAGGTCGGAGAGGACCGCCGCCGCGGCCCGGTGGGCCGAGTGCAGCGCCCCCTGGACGGTGCTCGTGTCCCGGTGGTCGCCGCAGACGTAGAGGCCGGCCAGGAGGCGTACCGGGCGGCGCAGGTCGTGCGGGGGGCGCATGGCCGGTATCGCCTCCGGGGTGTGGTGCACGGCGAGCGTCTCCCAGCGGCGCGTCGAGGTGCCGTAGAGCCGGGAGAGGTGGATGCGGACGGCGGTGTCGATGCCGTCGGGCGGGGTGCCCAGGACCGTCGACGAGATCAGTACACGGCCCGCCGGCGCACGGCCCGGGTCCACGTTGCTGAGCACCGCCGTGTGCGCGACCGGCCCGCCGCGGTCGGCGTCCAGCAGCAGCGACGTACCCGTCGTGAAGGCGGCCGCCGGGTCGTCCGTGGTGTGGTGAACGACCGTCACCGGATGGAAGTCCGGCACCCTGAGGCCCGGCAGCAGCTCCGCCGCGGCGCGCGCGTCGGTCGCCAGCAGCACCGCACGGCAGCGGATCTCACCGTGCTCGGCCGTGCTCACCGAGGTCGTGGACACGGAGGTGACCCGCACCCCGGTGCGCACGGTGCCGGGCGGCAGCGTGCCGGCCAGCAGCTCCGGCAGCACCTCCGCACCGCCCTCCGGCACGCACAGCCGGCCGCTCGCGAAGGAGTGCAGCGCAAGGTCGGCGCACCGGCTGGACGTGGTCAGCTCCGGGTCGCACAGCAGCGCCGCGAGCAGCGGACGCAGGAAGCCCTCGATCGTCCGCGCGGGCACCCCGCGGGCCGCGAGGGCCTGCGCGGCGGGCAGTTCGGGCCGGGACAGCAGGCGGTCCACGGGAGTGGCCGCGATCCGGCCGAGGGCGGTGCCGAGGCGGGCCTGGTCGACGGCGCCGCCGAGCGGCGCACCGGACCGGCCCGGCACGGCCGACGAGACCCTGGGGGCGCTCGCCAGGGCGCGCACCACATGGAGTGCGCCCCTTGCGCTCCCTCCGGCCGCCGGAGCGCCCGCGCGGTGTGTGCGTCCGTCGCGGTGCAGCAGTACGCCGGGTGCGAAGCGGCGCAGGGTGAGCGAGCCGAGCCCCGGGGTGCGGCGGAGTTCGGGATAGGACGTGGACAGCAACTGTCCGATGCGGTCGAGCCGGAAGCCGTCGACCTTCTCGGTCGACATGCGGCCGCCCACGTAAGGGGCGGCCTCCAGGACTGCGGTCGTTACTCCTGCGCTGGTGAGCCGATGGGCCGCCGAGAGTCCGGCGATGCCGGCTCCCACGATGACGACGTCCACCTGGTTCGTGGGCTCAAGCACGAGGCCCCTCCTGTGGTTGCGCGGCCGGTGGAGACGTCATGCCCCCAACTGGCTCCAGAGATACCCGAGTTCGGCTCGAGGTTAGGGCCGTGATCGGTCAGGAACAGTCGCGCATCAACAGGGCACGGTCGCACGGCGGTCGCATACGGTCACAAGAGGTCGCAGGAGGTCGCAGGAGATCCCAGGAGATCTCAAAAAACTTCCTGATGTCAGGTCAGGCCGCACGGATCGCATCCTCGATACCCGGGAACGCGAACGTGAACCCGGACTCCAGCAGCCGCTTCGGCAGCACCCGCTGGCTGCCCAGCACATCCCCGGCCATCTCGCCCAGCACCGCCCGCAGCACCGGCGCCGGCACGGCGAACGGCGTCGGCCGGTGCAGCACCCGCCCCATCGCTTTCGTGATCTCACGGTTCGTCAGCGGCCGGGGCGCTGTCAGGTTGAACGGCCCGGACAGCGACTCGTGGTCGATGAGATACCGGATCGCGGCGACCTCGTCGTGCAGCGCGATGTACGACCAGTACTGCCGGCCGTCGCCCATGCGCCCCCCGAGCCCCGCCCTGAACAGCGGGAACAGCCGCCCCCAGGCCCCGCCGTCCCGCGCGACCACCAGCCCTGTGCGCACGAACACCGTCCGTACGCCCGCCTCCTGCACGGGCGCCGCCGCTTCCTCCCACTCCACGCACAGCGACGGCAGGAAACCGTCCCCGGGCGGCGCGTCCTCGTCCACCGCCCGGTCGCCCGTGTCGCCGTAGATGCCCATCGCGCTGCCGTTCACGAAGACCCGCGGCGGTGTGTCCAGCGCGGCCACCGCCTCCGCCAGCGCCGCCGTGCCGAGCACCCGGCTGTCCCGGATCAGCCGCTTGTACTCCGGCGTCCAGCGCCGGTCGCCGATCCCCGCCCCGGCGAGATTGACCACCGCGTCGCAGCCGGCCAGCCCGGCCGCGTCCACCTGCTGCCGCTCGGGGTCCCAGCGGACCTCGCTCCCGTCCCGGGGCGCACGGCGGACCAGACGCACCACCTCGTGCCCGTCCGCGGTCAGGGACCGCACCAGCGCGCTGCCGATGAGACCGGACGCACCGGCCACAGCGATTCGCAAACGTTCCATGGGCCCATCCTTCCCCGTCACGCCTAAGGTGGCCGTCATGCCGCAGCCGCACATACGCATCGCCCTGCCCGCGGACGAGCAGGAGCTGGCCCTCCTCGACCGGGCCGCCTGGTCCCCGCTGCACGCCGTCCTGCCGGCACCGCGACCGCCGTACCCGCCCTTCTTCGACGAGCGCCATCTGCCGCAGGACTACCTCGTCGCCGAACTGGAGGGGCACATCGCCGGCTACATCCGGCTCGTCCTGAGCCCGTTGCTCCCGAGCGCGCACGTCCGCCAGATCCAGGGCCTGGTCGTCTCCGACGCGGCCCGCGGCCACGGCGTCGGCCGCGCGCTGGTCCGGGCCGCGGTGCAGGAGGCGCGCAGGCGCGGCGCGCGCCGCATCACCCTGCGCGTGCTCGGGCACAACACCCCCGCCCGCAGGCTGTACGAGGCCGAGGGCTTCGTGATCGAGGGAGTGCTGCCGGAGGAGTTCCTGATCGAGGGGAAGTACGTCGACGACGTGCTCATGGGGCGCGCCCTCTGAGCACACCGGGCCCGCCGTCCCCCTGGACCGTGCCCCGCCCCCCTACGACGTGAGCTCGCCCGTGTCCACCGCCGCGGTCGCCGAGGCGGCACGGCCGGCATCGCCCGCCACCTCGTCCGCCGTCAGTACGTACCCCGTCTCGGCGTCCGAGGTGGAGCGGGCGAAGACCATGCCGAACACCCGGCCGTCGGTGGTCAGCAGCGGGCCGCCGGAGTTGCCCGGCCGCACCGTCGAGCGGATCGAGTAGATCTCCCGGGTGACCGTCTGGTCGTTGTAGATGTTCTGGCCGGTCGCCCGCACCTGGTTGGCCACCGTCGCCGCCTGCAGGTTCAGGTTCCCGTCCTGGGGGTAGCCCGCGACCACCGCCGAGTCGCCGCGCGCGGCGCTCTGGTCGAACCGCAGCACCGGGGCGCGCAGCTCCGGCACGTACAGCACCGCCACGTCCCGGTCGGGATCGAAGAGCACCACCCGGGCCTCGTACGACTGCCCGACCCCGCCCACCCGCACGCTCGGCCGGTCGATGCCCGCCACCACGTGGGCGTTCGTCATCACATGCCGCGCCCCGTACACGAAGCCGCTGCCCTCGCGGCCCTCGGTGCCGGCGGCGCCCTCGATCTTCACCGTGCTCCGCTTGGCCGCGTCGCTCGCGGCCGGAGTGACGCTGTCGCCCGTGGGTCTCGGCACCTGGGCCGTCGACTCGTTCTCGAACGGGTTGAAGACCTGCGGGAACCCTGCCTCGGTCAGCGCGGACGTCGCCCGCGAGAACCACACCGGGGTCGTCGCCGGCATCGTCTGCTGCACCGCTCCCAGCAGCGTCGAGTTCCGTATCGCCGTCGTCAGCGTCTGCGACGAGGACGCGCCCAGCACGCTCGCCGCGACCCAGGCCACGATCAGCACGGCGACCGAGTTGGCCGCCGCGCCCCCCACTCCGTCCGCCACCCGCAGCGGACCCCGGCCCTCCCGGTCCAGCTCCCGCCGCAGCCGCAGCGCCAGCCGGCCCGCCAGCTCGTGCCCCACCATGCCCGGGACCAGCACCGTCAGCACGGCCAGCACGGTCGCCGTGGCCGACCCGCGCGCCGCCAGACCGGCCACCCACGGCAGTACCCACACACCGACGACCGCGCCGCCCACGAACCCGGCCAGGGACACACAACCGGCGACCAGCCCGCGCCGGTAACCGGACGCCGCGTAGACGAGGATCACCAGCGCAAGCAGCAGGTCGAGCAGGTCCACGGAGCCGCCTTTCTCTCGGACCCCTTCTCATACGCGCGGGACGGGTCCGATGATCAGTCACGCGTGCAGCGTGCACGGTCACCGGACGGCGCACCGGCCACGTGTGCGTATATCCCCAGAAACGTCCTCCACCAGGACGATGGTTCCACCGGGTGGCACAGCACACATCGCGAGCCGCATGAGGCGGTCCGACAGTGTCCCTATGCCTGTCTTCACGCGTGTCTTCCGAAGATCACGGGGAGCGCGGCAGCGGCGGGCCGTGCGGATCCCGGGCACGGTACGGGTGCTGCTGGGGTGCCTGCCCGGCCTGGCCGCCCTTCTCGCGCTGGTCCTGTGCGCCCGCGGCGCCGAGCGCCCCGTGTCGGTGCGCCTCGCCCAGCCCGGCGCGGTCCGGCCCCAGGCGGCCCACCAGGCCGTCCGGCCACGCATCGTGCCCCGCTCCGCCTGGCTGGACCGCACCGCCGCCGGGCACACCCAGCCGCCCCCGCGCTACGACGACAAGGTGGTCGCCGTCTTCGTCCACCACACCGACTCGCCCAACCAGTACGCCTGCACCGACGCGCCCCGCATCATCCGCGGCCTGTACGCGGGCCAGACCGGCCCCCGCGCCTGGGACGACATCGGGTACAACTTCCTCGTCGACCGCTGCGGCACCATCTACGAGGGCCGCGCCGGAGGCGTCGACCGGCCCGTCACCGGCGCCCACACCCAGGGCTTCAACCACCGCAGCACCGGCATCGCCGCCCTCGGCACCTTCACCGCCGGCGTCCCCGTCCCGCAGGCCATGACCGATGCGATCGCCGCCCTCACCGCCTGGAAACTCGGCCTCGCCGACATCGACCCGCGCTCCGGCACCCGCCTGGTCTCCAGCAACGGCCTCAGCCGCTACAAGGCCGGCAGCACCGCCGCCCTGCCCGCGGTGGCCGGCCACAACGAGGGCTTCAGGACCAGCTGCCCCGGCGCCGCCCTGACCGCGCGGCTCCCGGAGATCCGGCGGACCGCGGCCCGGCTGCAGGGCCGGGCGGCGGCCGGTCCCGCGCGCACAGCAACGCCACAGGCGGCTCACCGCACCCCCTGAGGTCACGGCCCTACCGTCGAGGCACGCACCGGCGGGAGGTGCGCCGACTGGAGGCGGGGAGACGATGAACGGTCGTACGCAGCAGCAGGACGAGCAGGCGCGGCAGTCCGGGCCGGCGGCCTCCGTGTGGACCCGGGCGGTGCGCCGCCCCTGGACCGTCGTCTGCGTCGTCGCGGCGGTCGTGGTCGGGCCTGCCGCCGCGACGGCCTCCGCGCTCGACCGGGCCAACGCCGCGCCGCCCCTGCACGCGTCGGAACAGGAGAACGCCAAGTCCCTTGCGTGACAAGGCAATCGGGCTTGTTTGCAACTTGGCGCAGGACTTCGGGGAGCCTAACCTTTTAGGGCAAAAGTGAGGCAGGAGTGAGTGACCGGCGGTCGGGTTGTGCCGCGCACTGGCCACTCCCGCCGTCATCCTGCGGGGCTCCGCGCGCGTGCGATACGGTGCGTGCGCATTGCCGAAAGCGGGAAATACGGGGGTTTCCAGGCATGGGGCAGCCTCGGGCCGTACGGTCGTCGACCGTGGGGTGAGAGGGAGTCAGGGTGGGCGACGGTGACCTGCTCGCACGCGGCTGGCGCAAAAGCAGTGCTTGCGACCCGTACGAGTGCGTGGAAGTCGCCCTGACGGACGGGGGAGTTCGGGTGCGTGTGTCGCATCGTCCGGACGGGCATGTCATCGCCTTCGAGGCTCCGGCCTGGAAGGAATTTCTGCGCGCGTTATGCGGTAGAACCCTGGAAGGGCCGGCATGAGAGGCGACTTCCGGCCATGGGAGCAGAGCGAGGACAGGCACGGGGGGTGGCTGTGGTTCGATTGGGCCCAGCAGTGAGACGACATCCGCATCACCATCAGAGTCCACTTCGGTTGCCTGGGGGCGAGATGGGGGAATCCGCCAAGACGTCGCTTCCCGCGGGGAATGCGGACCGGCCGCGGGGCAGATCGGTTCTGCTGCTGGCCGTTCTGCTGGTCGTCGGCTTCGTGGTTTCGGGGGGTACGGCGACGCTGGTGGGCGTTCTGCTCTCCCTGGCGGTGACGCCGGCGCTGCGGCCCTGGGTCTGGGCCGTGTCCGGCGCGGTGATGGCGGGACTCGCGGGGGTGCTGCTCGACCGGGGCACTACGGCTGCTGCGCGTCACTTTCCTGAGCTGGCGGGGCGGTTCCGGGCTCCGGAGCAGCGGGGTTCTGGGAGCGGTTGCTGAACCAGGCGCGTATTCGCCGTCGGCCCCAGAAGTACGCGGTGACGCCGGCGAGTCCGCTCACACTCCACTTCATGGTGCCGGGGGACGGCGCGGACCCCGGGGCGATCTGCTGGACCAGGGCGTGGACGGCGATGGTCACGAGCGGAACGGCCACGCACAGCACCACGGCGATGACCGCCAGGCCCCCCAGGAGCTTGAGGAACCGCTTCTGCCCCTGGTCCGAGCCGAGGATCGCGTAGAGGAAGAAGATCCGCACGTCGTTGTCCGTGGTGGCCCGCTCCGGGAGTATCTCCCGAGGCGGGCGGACGTCCCCGTCGCCCGGGACGATCGCGGTCTGCCGGACCGGTTCCAGCGCGGTCTCCGGCTGGTCCTCGGGTTCCGGCGCGGCCTCCGGCTCGTCCTCCGGTTCCGGCGCGGACGTGTCCGGGTCGGCACCGTTGCCCGCCAGCCACTGCCGTATCCAGGTGAAGACACCCGCCACGGGCCCTCTCCGATCTCTGCCCGACTGTCTCCAGTGCGGTGGAACTGCTAGGACGGGTACTGGGCCAGCACCGCGTCGATGAAGCCGATCGCGTCGTCGCCGGACACGGCCTTCCCGTGGGACTCCTCGAACCTCGCCAGGTACCCGTCGACGGCCTCCTGGTCGTCCCGGGTCGTCAGCGCGCCGCTCGGGCCCTCCACGAAGAGGACGTCGTCGTCGTTGCGGAACGTCAGCGCGATCGAGCCGCTGCGCAGCACCGGGTGCGCGCCCAGCGTGAAGGGCACCACACTCAGCTCCACGTGCGGGACGCGGGCGGCCGACCTCAGCCGCTCCAACTGCTCGCGCATCACGGCCGGTCCGCCGACCCAACGGCGCAGCGCCGCCTCGTCGACCAGGAACCGCAGCCGCGGCTCGGCCGCCTGCTGGAGCAGGCGCCGCTGCCGCTCGGCGCGCAGCTGGACGATCGCGTCGGTCTTCTCGGCCGGGCGCTGACCGTCCTCCAGCAGGGCACGGGTGTAGTCCTCGGTCTGCAGCAGGCCGGGGACGAACGTGGGGTCGTAGGCGGACAGTTCGCTCGCCGCGCTCTCCAGGCCGAGGTACACGGCGAACGGGGCGCTCACCACCTCCCGGTAGGCGCTCCACCACGGCGGCCGTCGGCTCTCCCGGGTGGCCTGCTCCAGGTCCCGGCGGATGGTCTCGTCCGTCACGCCGTAGAGATCGAGGAGGGCGCGCAGGTCGGTCACGGACACGCCGACCGAGCCGCCCTCGATCCGGATGACCTTCGAGGGTGACCACGCCAGGCGCTCGGCCACCTCGGGCTGGCTGATGTGCGCGTCATTGCGGTAGTTGCGCAGGGCCAGACGCACCCTGCGCCGTTCCAGAGCCGGGTCTTTCGATGCCATCTCCTCGCGGTCCCGATTCTTTGTCGAGGATGAGCTTCGAGCCGCCACTTGGCAGATTGCCGGGTGGCAGTCTGCCAGGTGGCAACCTGCTCCCGGACGCTTGCCACCTGGCTGCCCTGACGGATTGCGCTCAGCCTACCCCCGGCGCACGGAAAACGTGGAACACGCCCCTGGCGCACGGTTTCTGACGGTGTGTCCAGTGGGGCGCAAGAAGCCGGGGGTGCGGGTGAATCCGCAGCTCAGGGCGTGGAGGGGCGGGTCGGCGGGCGTGATGGAACGTTTTCGGTCGAATCCGGTGGCGGAATCAGCCCTTGAAACGTGTCGAAAGTTTGGGGTAAAGCTCGGCGAGGACCGCTGCGTTCTCGAAGTCGATCGGGGTGCCCTCGGGTTCGGCGGGCGCCGGCGCGATCCCGAGGTCCGGGGCGACGGTGCCCGTGAGCTGCTCGTACGCCTCGTCCGCCGCGTAGCCCAGCTCCTCGCCGTCTCCGTCGATCTCCTCGTCGAAGTCCTCCAGCAGCTCGGCCAGGGAGTCCGGGGCGTGCAGGGCGCCCTCGAAGACCTCCCGGCCCTGACCGATCAGCCAGCACCGGAAGTAGTCGAACGCGTCGTCGCTGGCCCCGTCCAGCAGCACCCAGGCGGCACCCCACAGGTCCCAGTGATAGGCACGGCTGTAGCGGGCCTCGAAGTGACGTGCGAAGTCCAGGACCATCTCCGGGTCCAGCTGGAGCAGCCGGTCCACGAGCAGGTCTGCCTGCTCCTCGGGGTCGCCCTCGGCGGCCTCGCGGGTGGTGTCGATCAGCTCCCAGAACTCCGTCTCGTCCATCACGGCACCAGCATCGGGCCTGAGCCGGTGGGACGCACGCGGAGTGCGGCGGAGTGCTGCGGATCGTTATCAGACGTTCCCGTGCCCGTACCGCGCCGCGAGGGCGGCTGCGTCCGCCGCGAACCGCTCGCGCAGACCCGCCGGCGCCAGCACCTCGGCCTCCGGACCCAGCGCCGTCAGCTGGGTGTGCGCGACCTCCTCCGACTCCACCGGCACGGTCACCGTCAGCCACCCCTCGGCGTCCGGCGCGCCCGCGCTGCCCAGCGCCTCGCGCGCGGAGAGCGGGTCGACGGTGTACGGCAGCCTGCGCACGCCGTCCGGGGAGAGCCGTACGACGACCTCGGCGCGCAGGATCGACCGGGCGAACCGCTCGGCCTGCTCGGCCCAGTGGCCCGGCAGGTCGAACTCCGGATCACGGCTGAAGCGCTCGGCGCGGGCCTCGACGGCGTCGAACCGGTCGATCCGGTACGTCCGGAAGGCACCGCCGTCGGCCACCCGCGCGCACAGGTACCAGACGCCCGCCTTCAGCACGAGGCCGTACGGCTCCAGCTCCCGCTCCACGGCCGCTTCCCCGCGCCGGTAGACGGCACCGATCCGCCGGTCCTCCCACACCGCCTCGGCGATCACGGGCAGCGGCGCGGGTGCCTCCGGCTCCCGGAACCACGCCGGCGCGTCCAGATGGAACCGCTGGGCGGCACTGTCCGGGGCGTCCCGCAGCGAGGGCAGCAGCGCGGCGGAGACCTTCAGCCGGGCGGCGGAGGCGACGTCCTCCAGACCCATCTCCCTGAGCGCCCCCGGCACCCCGCTCAGGAACAGGGCCTCGGCCTCACTGCGCGCCAGCCCCGTCAGCCGCGTCCGGTACCCGCCGATCAGCCGGTACCCCCCGGCCCGCCCCCGGTCGGCGTACACCGGCACCCCCGCCTCCGACAGTGCCTGCGCGTCCCGCGTGACCGTCCGCTCCGACACCTCCAGCTCCCGGGCCAGCTCGGCGGCGGTCATGGAGGGCCGGGACTGGAGGAGGAGCACCATCTTGATGAGCCGGGCGGCACGCATGCCGTCCATGATGCAGGGGGCCACTGACAAGGAAGGGGTACGGCAGCAGCCGTACCCCTTCCCACAGGACCTCGGAGACTACAGCCCGTACTTCTCCCGGGCCTCCTTCACCGCCGTCGCCTTGACCTCGCCGCGGCGGGCGAGCTGGGCCAGGGCCGCCACGACGATCGACTGGGCGTCGACGCCGAAGTGGCGGCGGGCCGCCTCGCGGGTGTCGGAGAGGCCGAAGCCGTCGGCGCCCAGCGAGGACCAGTCCTGCTCGACCCACTGCGCGATCTGGTCCGGGACCTGGCGCATGTAGTCGGAGACGGCCAGGACCGGGCCCTCGGCGCCCTGGAGCGCCTGGCGGACGTACGGCACACGCTCCTCGCCGCGCAGCAGGGCCGCGTCGGCCTCCATCGCGTCGCGGCGCAGCTCCGACCAGGAGGTCGCGGACCACACGTCGGCGGCCACGCCCCACTCCTCGGCGAGCAGCTGCTGCGCCTGAAGGGCCCAGTGGATCGCCGTACCGGAGCCCAGCAGCTGGATGCGCGGGGCGTTGGCCGGTGCGGTGACGCCCGCGGACTCCGCCGTGTTGAAGCGGTACAGGCCCTTGACGATGCCCTCGTCGATGCCGAGCCCGGCCGGCTTGGCCGGCTGCGGCAGCGGCTCGTTGTAGACCGTCAGGTAGTAGAAGACGTTCTGGTCCTCGCCCGGCTTGGCCTCCCCGTACATCCGGCGCAGACCCTCACGGACGACGACCGCGACCTCGTAGGCGAAGGCGGGGTCGTAGGTGAGCGCGGCCGGGTTGGTCGCAGCGATCACGGGGGAGTGGCCGTCGGCGTGCTGGAGGCCCTCGCCCGTCAGGGTCGTACGGCCCGCCGTCGCGCCGACGAGGAAGCCGCGGCCGAGCTGGTCGCCGAGCTGCCACATCTGGTCGGCCGTGCGCTGCCAGCCGAACATCGAGTAGAAGATGTAGAACGGGATCATCGCTTCGCCGTGCGTGGCGTACGCGGTGGACGCGGCGATGAAGTCGGCCATCGAACCGGCCTCGGTGATCCCCTCGTTGAGGATCTGGCCGTTCTTGGCCTCCTTGTAGTACATCAGCTGGTCGCGGTCGACCGGCTCGTACGTCTGGCCCTTGGGGGAGTAGATCCCGAGCGACGGGAAGAGCGACTCCATACCGAAGGTGCGCGCCTCGTCGGGGACGATCGGCACCCAGCGCTTGCCCGTCTCCTTGTCGCGGACCAGGTCCTTGACCAGGCGGACGAACGCCATGGTGGTGGCGACGTTCTGCGAGCCGGAGCCCTTGTCGAAGGAGGCGAAGGCCTTCTCGGCGGGGGCGGGCAGCGGGGCCGGCGCGTGCGTACGGCGGGCCGGGGCCGGGCCACCGAGGGCCGCGCGGCGCTCCTGGAGGTAGCGGACCTCGGGGGAGTCGGCGCCCGGGTGGCCGTAGGGCACCACGCCGTCGACGAAGTCGCTGTCCTTGATCGGCAGGTCCAGCAGGTCCCGCATCGTCTTGAACTCGTCCACCGTCAGCTTCTTCATCTGGTGGTTGGCGTTCTTCGACGCGAAGCCCTCGCCGAGGGTGTGGCCCTTGACCGTCTGGGCCAGGATCACGGTCGGCGCACCCTTGTGCTCGACGGCGGCCTTGTACGCGGCGTAGACCTTGCGGGCCTCGTGACCACCGCGCGAGAGGTGGAAGATCTCGAGGATCTTGTCGTCGCTCAGCAGCTTCGCCATCTCGGCGAGCGCCGGGTCCTTGCCGAAGAAGTCGGCGCGGATGTAGGCGGCGTCGCGGGTCTGGTACGTCTGGATCTGCGCGTCCGGTACCTCGCGCAGGCGGCGTACGAGCGCGCCGGTGGTGTCGAGCTGGAACAGCTCGTCCCAGGCCGAGCCCCACAGGGTCTTGATGACGTTCCAGCCGGCGCCGCGGAACTGGGCCTCCAGCTCCTGCACGATCTTGAAGTTGGCGCGGACCGGGCCGTCGAGGCGCTGCAGGTTGCAGTTGATGACGAAGGTGAGGTTGTCCAGCTCCTCACGGGCGGCGAGCGCGAGGGCCGCCGTCGACTCCGGCTCGTCCATCTCGCCGTCGCCGAGGAACGCCCACACGTGCGAGGCGGAGACGTCCTTGATGGCGCGGTTGGTGAGATAGCGGTTGAAGCGCGCCTGGTAGATCGCGGAGAGCGGGCCGAGGCCCATCGACACCGTCGGGAACTCCCACAGCCAGGGCAGACGGCGCGGGTGCGGGTACGAGGGCAGGCCGTTGCCGCCGGACTCCTGGCGGAAGTTGTCGAGGTGGCCCTCGTTCAGCCGGCCGTCCAGGAAGGCGCGGGCGTAGATGCCGGGGGAGGCGTGGCCCTGGATGTAGAGCTGGTCGCCGGACCCGTCGGCCTCCTTGCCCCGGAAGAAGTGGTTGAAGCCCGTCTCGTAGAGCCAGGCCGCGGAGGCGAAGGTGGCGATGTGGCCGCCGACGCCGTACTTCGATCCGCGGGTCACCATGGCGGCCGCGTTCCAGCGGTTCCAGGCGGTGATCCGGGCCTCCATCTCCGGGTCACCGGGCAGGGCCGGCTCGGCGGAGGTGGGGATGGTGTTGACGTAGTCGGTCTCGAGGAGCTTCGGCAGCGCGATGCCGCCCGCCTCGGCGCGCTCCAGCGTGCGGCGCATCAGGTATGCGGCGCGGTGCGGCCCGGCCTCCCTGGCGACGGCGTCCAGGGAGGCCTGCCATTCGGCGGTCTCCTCGGGGTCGCGGTCGGGGAGCTGGTCGAGCGCGCTCGGCTGGATGGCGTGGGGGTCGGTCATGTCGCCGCCTTCCTCAGTCGAAGGGGGTTCCCTCATCGGTAAGGGTTCGGGGGTGCCCTTGGTCTTTGGCAGGACAGGGCAGGCGGACTTCGGTGGAAGTCCGTCGGCGACTGTAACTCCCTGATCGATGATCGATCAAAGGGTTGAGGGGCAAAACTTCTCGATTACGAGAAAGTAGGCACCGGGTGCCTTTCGGGCGGGCACGCGGTGCCGTGTTTTCGATCAGTTTTCGAGCTGTTTCCCCAGGTGAGCGTGGGGGCGCTCGACTGCGTCAGGCGCGCGGCGCGCAGCCCAGGACGTGGGCCTTCACCAGCTCGGCGATGCGGGGATCCCGGCGCTTGAAGGCCTGCACCAGCTCCTCGTGCTCCTCCGCGTACGACTGCTGGACCGTGCCCAGCCAGCGGATCGACAGGGCCGTGAAGACCTCGATGCCCAGGCCCTCCCAGGTGTGCAGCAGGACCGAGTTGTCCGCCGCGCGGACCAGCTCGCGGTGGAAACCGACGGTGTGGCGGACCTGGGCCGTGCCGTCCGCGTTGCGGTCGGCCTCGTACAGGGCCAGGACGTGCGGCTCCAGGGCCGAGCAGTCCTCGGCGAGGCGTTCTGCCGCCAGCTCCGCCGCGATGGCCTCCAGGCCGGCTCGGACGGGGTAGCTCTCCTCCAGGTCGGCCGCCGTCAGGTTCCGCACCCGTACGCCCTTGTTCGGGGCCGACTCGATCAGACGGAGGGACTCCAGCTCGCGCAGTGCCTCCCGGACCGGGGTCTGGCTGACCTCCAGCTCGGTGGCGATCCGCCGCTCCACGATGCGCTCGCCCGGCTGCCAGCGCCCGCTGACGATTCCCTCCACGATGTGCTCGCGGATCTGTTCGCGCAGCGAGTGGACGACGGGCGCGGTCATGAAGGCTCCTTCGGGAGGGCTGACGTTTAGACAATAAGGCCGTGCAGCGGTTTGGGAGGGGTGCAGGGGGTGCTTTCGTGCAGGTGAGACGAGGCTTACACGGCGCCCGAAAACGTCGGTGCCCCCGCCCGGAAGTTCCGGGCGGGGGCACCGACGTGCTGCACCGAGCGGCGATTACAGGCCCAGCTCGACCTCGAACTCGCCCGCCTCCAGGATCGCCTTGACCGCCGTCAGATAACGGGCCGCGTCGGCGCCGTCGACCAGGCGGTGGTCGTAGGAGAGGGTCAGGTAGGTCATGTCGCGAACGCCGATGACCGTGCCCTCCTCGGTCTCGATGACGGCCGGACGCTTGACCGTGGCACCGATGCCGAGGATCGCGACCTGGTTCGGCGGCACGATGATCGTGTCGAACAGCGCGCCGCGCGAGCCGGTGTTGGAGATGGTGAAGGTCGCGCCGGACAGCTCGTCCGGGGTGATCTTGTTGGCGCGGACCTTGCCCGCCAGGTCGGCCGTGGCCTTGGAGATACCGGCGATGTTCAGGTCGCCCGCACCCTTGATGACCGGGGTCATCAGGCCCTTCTCCGAGTCCACCGCGATACCGATGTTCTCGGCGTCGAAGTAGGTGATCGTGCCCTCGGCCTCGTTGATCCGGGCGTTGATGACCGGGTGGGCCTTCAGCGCCTGGGCGGCGGCCTTGACGAAGAACGGCATCGGGGAGAGCTTGACGCCCTCACGGGCCGCGAAGGAGTCCTTCGCCTTGGCGCGCAGCTTCATCAGGCGGGTGACGTCGACCTCGACGACCGACGACAGCTGGGCCTGCTCGTGCAGCGCCTTGACCATGTTGTCGCCGATGACCTTGCGGATGCGGGGCATCTTGACGGTCTGGCCGCGCAGCGGGGAGACCTCGAGCGCCGGGGCCTTCCTGGCGGCGGCCGGAGCGGCGGCGGGAGCCGGGGCAGCGGCGGCGGCCTTCGCGGCCTCGGCGGCGGCGAGGACGTCCTGCTTGCGGATGCGGCCGCCGACGCCGGTGCCCTTGACGGTGGCCAGGTCGACGCCGTTCTCGGCGGCGAGCTTGCGCACCAGCGGGGTGACGTAGGCGCCCTCGTCGGTCGCCTGGGCGGCGGCGGGGGCGGCAGCGGCCGGGGCCGCGGTGACCGGGGCCGGCGCGGCCGGAGCGGGCGCCGGAGCCGGGGCAGCGGCGACCGGCGCGGGCGCCGGAGCCGGAGCGGCGGGAGCCGGGGCCGGGGCAGCCGGAGCGGCCGGGGCAGCGGCGGCGGGCGCCGGAGCCGGGGCGGCCGGAGCCGGAGCGGCGGCCGGGGCGGCACCGGGGGCGCCGATGACGGCGAGCTTGGCGCCGACCTCGGCGGTCTCGTCCTCGGCGACCACGATCTCGAGCAGCACGCCGGACGCGGGCGCCGGGATCTCGGTGTCGACCTTGTCCGTGGAGACCTCGAGCAGCGGCTCGTCGGCCTCGACGGACTCGCCGACCGACTTCAGCCAGCGGGTGACGGTGCCCTCGGTGACGGACTCACCGAGCGCGGGCAGGACCACGTCGGTGCCCTGGGCGCCACCGGCCGGAGCGGCGGGGGCGGCCGGGGCGGCCTCGGGGGCGGGAGCGGCGGGGGCCTCGGCGACGGGGGCCGGGGCCGGAGCCTCGGCGGCCGCGGGGGCCGGAGCGGCAGCGGGCGCGCCCGTGCCGTCGTCGATGACGGCCAGCTCGGCGCCGACCTCGACGGTCTCGTCCTCGGCGACCTTGATGGAGGCCAGCACGCCGGCGGCGGGCGAGGGGATCTCGGTGTCGACCTTGTCGGTCGACACCTCGAGCAGCGGCTCGTCGGCCTCGACGCGCTCGCCCTCGGCCTTCAGCCAGCGGGTGACAGTGCCCTCGGTGACGCTCTCACCGAGCGCCGGAAGGGTTACGGAAACCGCCATGGTTTCGGTTGCTCCTTACGAAATTGCGGAAGTCTGTGTCGTCGCGCCCGAAGACGGAAGGCGTCAGTCGTGCATGTGGAGGGGCTTGCCGGCCAGCGCCAGGTGCGCCTCGCCGAGTGCCTCGTTCTGCGTCGGGTGGGCGTGGATGAGCTGGGCCACCTCGGACGGCAGCGCCTCCCAGTTGTAGATCAGCTGGGCCTCGCCGACCTGCTCGCCCATGCGGTCGCCGACCATGTGGACGCCGACCACGGCACCGTCCTTGACCTGGACGAGCTTGATCTCGCCCGCGGTCTTCAGGATCCGGCTCTTGCCGTTGCCGCCGAGCGGGAACTTGATCGAGACGACCTTGTCCGCGCCGTAGACCTCCTTGGCCTTGGCCTCGGTGATACCGACCGAGGCGACCTCCGGGTGGCAGTACGTCACCCGCGGAACACCGTCGTAGTCGATCGGAACGACCTTCAGACCGGCCAGACGCTCCGCCACCAGGATGCCCTCGGCGAAGCCGACGTGCGCGAGCTGGAGCGTCGGGACGAGGTCACCGACGGCGGAGATGGTCGGGACGTTCGTCCGCATGTACTCGTCGACCAGGACGTAGCCGCGGTCCATGGAGACGCCCTGCTCCTCGTAGCCCAGGCCCTGCGAGACCGGGCCGCGGCCGACGGCGACGAGGAGGACCTCGGCCTCGAACTCCTTGCCGTCGGCGAGGGTGACCTTGACACCGTCCTGGGTGTACTCGGCCTTCTGGAAGAAGGTGCCCAGGTTGAACTTGATGCCACGCTTGCGGAACGCGCGCTCAAGAAGCTTGGAGGAGTTCTCGTCCTCGACCGGGACGAGGTGCTTGAGGCCCTCGATGACCGTGACCTCGGAGCCGAAGGACTTCCAGGCGGAGGCGAACTCGACGCCGATGACGCCGCCGCCCAGGATGATCGCGGACTGCGGCACGCGGTCCAGGACCAGGGCGTGGTCGGAGGAGATGATCCGGTTGCCGTCGATCTCCAGGCCCGGCAGCGACTTCGGCACGGAGCCGGTCGCCAGCAGGACGTGGCGGCCCTGGATGCGCTGGCCGTTCACGTCGACGGAGGTCGGGGAGGACAGGCGGCCCTCACCCTCGATGTAGGTGACCTTCCGCGAGGCGATGAGGCCCTGCAGACCCTTGTACAGGCCCGAGATCACGTCGTCCTTGTACTTGTGGACGGCCGGGACGTCGATGCCCTCGAAGCTTGCCTTCACACCGAACTGCTCGCTCTCGCGGGCCTGGTCGGCGACCTCGCCCGCGTGCAGCAGGGCCTTGGTGGGGATGCACCCCTTGTGCAGGCAGGTCCCGCCGACCTTGTCCTTTTCGATCAGGGCGACGTCCAGGCCCAGCTGCGCCCCGCGCAGGGCCGCGGCGTAACCACCGCTACCACCGCCGAGGATCACTAGGTCGAAAACGGTGCTGGCGTCGTTCGCCACGTCACGTCCTCCATGCATGTGCGCCGTACGCCGGTCTCCGATGACCGGCAGGCGGCTGGTGTCCGGCCGCTTGATGCTTCGGCCCTTCGGTGGGGGCCCTGTCCTGCCGGGCTCCATCTTTGCACTTGTTCCAGGCGGACGAGACGCCGGGCCGGGGTGTGAGACACCCCACGTAGGCCCGAACACGACACCCGAAAAGGAGGCTGCACCGAAGCAGGGGCGCGGGGAACTGCGTGAACAGTCCCCGCGCCCCTGCGGTCGCCGTACTACGGAACGGACCGGGCTGTCGGGCGATTCAGCCCAGGTCACCCGCGGCAGTGAGCTCCGCCAGCCGCACCAGCGTCCGTACGGCGGAACCCGTGCCGCCCTTCGGCGTGTAGCCGAACGGACCGCCCTCGTTGAACGCGGGGCCCGCGATGTCGAGGTGCGCCCACGTGATGCCCTCGCCCACGAACTCGCGCAGGAAGAGCCCGGCGACCAGCCCGCCGCCCATCCGCTCACCCATGTTCGCGATGTCGGCGACCTGGGACTCCATCCCCTTGCGCAGGTGCTCCGGCAGCGGCATCGGCCACGCCGGCTCGCCCACCTCCTCCGCGGCCTCGTACACCGTCGTGCGGAAGGAGTCGTCGTTCGCCATGACGCCGAACGTCCGGCTGCCCAGCGCCAGCATCATCGCGCCGGTCAGTGTGGCGACGTCCACGATCGCGTCCGGCTTCTCCAGCGAGGCCGCCCACAGCGCGTCCGCGAGGACCAGCCGGCCCTCGGCGTCGGTGTTGAGCACCTCGACGGTCTTGCCGCTGTACATGCGCAGCACGTCACCGGGGCGGGTGGCGGTGCCCGACGGCATGTTCTCGGCCAGCGCGAGCCAGCCGGTGACGTTGACCTCCAGGCCGATCCGGGCGGCGGCGACGACCGCGGCGAACACGGCGGCGGCACCGCTCATGTCGCACTTCATGGTCTCGTTGTGGCCGGCCGGCTTCAGCGAGATGCCGCCCGAGTCGTAGGTGATGCCCTTGCCGACGAAGGCCAGGTGCTTCTCCGCGTTCGGGTGCGTGTACGTCAGCTTGACCAGGCGCGGGGTCGCGGCCGAGCCGCCGCCGACGCCGAGGATGCCGCCGTAGCCGCCCTTGGTCAGAGCCTTGTCGTCGAGCACCTGCACCTTGAGGCCGTGCTCCTTGGCCGCGTCCTGCGCCACCGCGGCGAACTCCTGCGGGGTGAGGTCGTTCGGCGGCATGTTGATCAGGTCGCGGGAGCGGTTCAGCTCCTCGGCGACCGCGACAGCCCGGGCCACGGCACCCTTGTGGGCGGCGTCCCGCGGCTTGCCGCCGAGCAGCGCGGCCTCCGCCAGCGGCGCCTTGCCGTTCTTGCCCTTGGCGTCCTTGCCGGACTCCTTGTACGCGTCGTAGACGTAGGCGCCGAGCAGGACGCCCTCGCCGATCGCGCCGATCGCGCCCGGGCCGTCGACGGGCAGCGCGAACGCGGCCTTCTTGGCGCCGGTGAGCGCCCGCGCGGCCACGCCGGCCGCCTTGCGCAGCGCCTCGGCGTCGAACCCGGCGTCCTTCCCGGGCTCCGCGCCCAGGCCCACCGCCACCACGAGCGGCGCCTTGAAGCCGGCCGGGGAAGGCAGCTTCGTCAGCTCGCCCTCGGCACCCGAGGCGCCGAGGGTCTCCAGAACGCCGGCGAGCTTGCCGTCGTAGGCGGTGTCCACGGCCTCGGCGCCGGGCGCGACGACGGGACCCTTGGTGCCCTTGGCGACGCCGACGACGATCGCGTCGGCCCGCAGGCCGGGCGCCGCGGCGGTGCTGAGAGTCAGAGCAGTCACGGTGGTGAAATCTCGCTTCCGATGTGAAGTTGCTGTGGCCGATGAGGGGTGGGTCGACCGGGCCCGAGAGCCGACCCTAGGTCCAGGCCTGGGGGCATGTGGCAACCGGGGCCTTCACCCTGTCGGCGAACACCCGTGACGAGACTACGCGCGTACGACCGTTCGCTCATGCCTGCGGGTGTTCACCCCTGCGTGGCGTCGTGGCCACTTCCCACCACCGGGCGCCAGTGACCTGAGCCACACTCGTCGGGTTCCGGTGGGCCGGCTGCCTACCGCTTCGCATGATTTCCACTGATTCTCCGTGGATTCACCACAGGGGATCTTCTGGGGGGAAGGAACCTGCCATGGCACACCGCGCGCACCGCTGGAGAGCCACGACCGTCACGGCGACGGCCGCAGGACTCATAGCGCTGGGGCTCACCGCCCCGCCCGCCTCGGCCGCCACCGACCCGCGCATCGATCTGCGCGTCCTGGTCGTCGACGACGGGGGCAGCCCGGTCGGCGCGATCACCGCCCAGCTGAAGAGCGAGGGCATCCCGTACACCACCGTCGACCTGGACGACTCCGGTCGCCCCACCCTCACCGGCGCCTTCCTGAGCGACACGGTGGGCGGCCGGCCCCGCGCCAAGTTCCAGGGCGTCGTCCTGCCCAACGAGGCCCCGTTCGGCGCAGGCTCCGCCGAGCAGACCGCCCTGGAGACGTACGAGAAGACGTACGGCATCCCGCAGGTCGACGCCTACACCTGGGCCCACCCCGAGGTCGGCCTCGACTACACCGACAACAACGGCTACGCCGGCAGCCTCGACGGGCGCACGGCCACCGTCACCGCGGCCGGCAGGGCCGGCCCCTTCGGCTACCTGGACGGCGCCTTCTCCTTCGAGGACAACTCGCCCTCGGTGGACGAGAGCTACGGCTTCGTCGCCCAGCCCCGCACCGGCTTCACCAGCTATGCCGACGTCCCCGTGCCGGGCGGCACCGGCACCGGCAGCCTGCTCGGCGAGTACGCCCACGACGGGCGCCGCGAACTGGTGGTGACCTTCGCCTACAACCAGTACCAGCAGCAGTTCCGGGTGCTGGCCCGCGGCATCGTGGAGTGGCTGACCCAGGGGGTGCACCTGGGCCAGGCCCGCAACTACTTCGCCGTCCACGTGGACGACGTCTTCGCGCCGGACGCCCGCTGGGACACCGAGCGCAACTGCACGCCCGGTGACATCGACTGCGCGGGCGGCGGCGACGACACCGAGACGCCGATCCGCATGACGGCGGCCGACGCGCAGTACGCGGCCTCCTGGGAGCAGAGCCACGGCTTCACGCTGGACATGGTGTTCAACGCGGGCGCCGGCGAGGAGTGGAAGAGCGAGAACGGCGGCACGGACGCCCTGGCCGCCCAGCTGCTCGCGGACAAGGCCAGGTACCGCTGGGTGAACCACACCTACACCCACCTGTTCCTCGGTTGCGTCCAGGACACCTCGACCGTGCCGTGGAGCTGCGCCAGGAACGCCGACGGCTCGACGCAGTGGGTGAGCCGCTCCGACATCTCGGGGGAGATCTCCAACAACTACAACTGGGCGTTGCAGCACGGTCTTTCCGTCGACCGCAGCGAGCTGGTCACCGGCGAGCACTCGGGCCTGAAGACCCTGCCCCAACAGCCCCAGGACAACCCCGACCTCGGTCCGGCGCTCGCCTCGAACGGCGTGAAGTGGACCGCCTCGGACAACTCCCGCGAGTCCGAGCAGCGGGCCGTGGGCAGCAGCACGCTAACCGTGCCGCGCTACCCGATGAGCGTGTACTACAACACGGGCACCAAGGCCGAGATGGCCGACGAGTACAACTGGATCTACACGTCCAGGGCGGACGGCGGCAGCGGGATCTGCGAGAACAACCCGACCTCGACGTGTCTCGCGCAGCCGCTGGACACGGCCACCGGCTACACCGATCACATCGTGCCCACCGAGGCCCGCACCGACCTCGGGCACGTGCTGGCCAACGACCCCCGCCCGCACTACGCGCACCAGTCCAACCTGGCCGAGGACCGCATCCTCTACCCGGTGCTGGAGCGCGTGCTGGCCGACTACCAGGCGCTGTTCGCCGACAACACCCCGATCGTCAACCTGCGGCAGAGCGCCATCGGCGCCGAGCTTCAGAACCGGGCCAAGTGGCAGACCGCGCTCGACAACGGCAGGGTCACCGCCTACCGGATCGGCAACACCGTCACGGTCACCGCACCGTCCGGCACCCAGATCCCGGTGACGGCACCGGAGGGGACGAAGCAGCAGCAACTGCTGGGCACGACCACGTTCGGCACGGCCTACGCCGGCAAGCGCTCGGCCTGGGCGGCCCCGGGCCTGCTCCAGTCCGCGCTCACGCTGAATCTGCCGTAGGGATCAGAGCCATCCGTACCGGCCGTCACGTCACCATGCTCACCGAAGGCACCTATCCGCATGTCCACGGCGGGGTCAGCACCTGGTGCGACCAACTCGTCAAGGGCATGCCGGAGGTGACCTTCCATCTCGTCTCGCTCACCGGCAGCGGACGCGAACCCGTGACCTGGGATCTGCCGCCGAACGTCGATCGGCACACCACCGTGCCCACCTGGGGCCCGCGCCCCGGCCGGGCCCGCGCCCCTCGTGGCCGGGCCCGGCGCCGCTTCACCGACGCCTACGAGCATCTCCTGCTGTCCGTTCTGGATCCCGAGGCGCGTTGCGACTTCGGGGAGGCACTGGACGAGCTGGCCGTCATCGCCCGGGACGGCCGGCTGTCGGCGGCCCTGCGCACCGAGTCCGCGCTGCGCTCGCTCCAGTGGATCTGGACGATGCCGCATCTGCCGACGGCGGCCGCCCGGCCCACCGTGCACGACGCGCTGACCGCCACCGACCTGCTGGAACACGCCCTGCGTCCGCTCGGGGTGCGCATTCCCGAGGACTCGGTCGCACACGCCGTCAGCAGCGGTCTCGCGACCCTGCCCGCACTCGCCGCGCACCACCTCGACGGGGTGCCGTTCCTGCTCACCGAGCACGGCATCTATCTGCGTGAGCGCTACCTGGGACAGCTCGGTGGCGGACACCGATGGCCCGTGAAGGCGTTCATGCTCGGTTTCTACCGTGAACTGAATTCACACGGCTATCGCGCGGCCGACCTGATCACGCCGTGCAACCAGTACAACCGCCGCTGGGAGGAGCGCGGCGGCGCCGACGCCGACCGGATCCGCACCGTCTACAACGGCGTCGACCCGCACGCCTTCCCGCACGCCGGCCCCGAACCCGACGTGCCCACCCTCACCTGGTGCGGCCGCGTCGACCCCATCAAGGACCTGGAGACCCTGCTGCGCGCCTACGCCCTCGTCCGCGCCGAACTCCCCGAGACCAGGCTCCGGTTGTTCGGACCGGTCCCGCCCGGCGGCGAGGCCTACCGCACCCGCCTGGAGAAGCTCGCCGCCGAACTCGGCGTCACCGACGGCCTGACCTTCGAGGGCCGCATCACCGAGGTCCGGCGTGCCTACGCGGCCGGCCACCTGGTGATGCTCTCGTCCATCTCCGAGGGCTTCCCGTTCTCGATCATCGAGGCCATGTCCTGCGGCCGTACGACCGTCTCGACGGACGTCGGCGGGGTCCGCGAGGCGGTCGGCGACACCGGCCTCGTGGTCCCGCCGCGCGAGCCGGAGAAGATGGCGGCCGCCGCCCTCACCCTGCTCCGCGACGACGAACGGCGCCTGAGACTCGGCGAGGCGGCCCGGCAACGGGTGGTCGACCGGTTCACCCTGCGCCGCTCGGTCGACAACTTCCGCACGATCTACCAGGAACTCGCCGGACTCCCCGGTGGGGGTCCCCCCTGTTCGAGCGCAGCCGAGAACTCGGGGGAGTACGAACCCACCGTCGAGACGGTCGCCGACTGGACCGTGGAGCTGCGCGACCCCTGGTACGCGGCGGTGGCGACGGACGGGACCGACTGGTGAGCGAAGACCTGCGGGCCCCCTCCCGCACCCTGCCCGCGATCCCGCGGCAGCACCGCCGGCCCAGCTGGGCGCAGCCCGACCCGGTGGACCGACTCGCCGGGAAACTGGACGAGTTCGTGGCGGCCGCCGTCCACCCCGACGAGATAGCGGCCCTGCTGGAGTCCGACGGCCTGTCCGACGACCAGATACGCGAGCGCTACGGCGTCGAGAACTCCTTCGCGCTCGCCGAGGAACTGTACGACCGGACCCCGCGCCGCCACCCCGAGCCCGACGGCGAACTCCCCGATCCCTGGCGGGTCGGCCTGCCCGGCTGTCTGCTGCGCGGGCTCGTCTTCGCGCTGCCGAGCTTCGCCTACGTTCTGGGCGCCCCGCTGCTCACCGGCCCGCACGAGGCCTTCGGCCTTCCCGCGGGCACCCGCACCCTGCTGGCCGGGGCCCTGTGCGGCTGGGCCTGGAACCAGGGGCTCGCCCACCGCGCCTACGCCTGGCTGGGTCTCGGCGACCGCCCGGCAGCCCGCCGCTGCCTGCTGGTCGGCGCTCCGGCGGGCATGCTGCTGGGCACGCTGGTCGCGTTCGCCGTCGCGGGCACCGGCCACCCGGCCGCCGTCGCCTTCACCGCCGGACAGGCCTGCTACCTGGGCGCGTCCGGGGTCCTGCTGGTGATGGGCCGGGAACGGGTGCTGCTCGCGGCCCTGCTCCCCATGACGGCAGGCGCCCTGGTGTCCTTGCTCCACCCACTCCCCGAACCCGTCTGCCTGACCCTGCTCCTGGCCTCACTCACCGCGGTGGCCGTCCTCGGCCTCTTGGAAGCAGCCCCGGCTGTAAAGGGGGGCGGGGCTGTGTTCGATATGCGGCTGCAGCCGCGTGGGCGCGAGCAACCACGACGGCGCAGTAGTCGACGGACGGCCCATCGGGGCACTTCCACCGGCCCCCGGCCGAGCGCCTCCCTGCCGTACGCAGTCTTCGGCCTCGCCACCGGCGCGCTGGTCGTCAACGCATCCCTCGCCGGCACCCTGGCCGAAGCCGAGTGCAGCGCACTCGCGCTCACGCTCAGCATGGGGCCCGCCGAATGGCTGCTGTACCGCTTCCGCAGCGGCAGCCTGGCAGCGCTGCGTGCCAGCGGTACCCCGAGGGTGTTCCGCCGGACCACGGCCCGGGTCCTGGCCCGCTGTCTCACCGGCTATCTGGCCGCCCTGCTCGCCCTGGCCCTCGCCACCGTCGCGCTCTGGCCCGACGCGCCCACTCCGTCCGGCGAGCGCGTGGCCGGTCTGCTCGCGCTCGGTGCGGTGCTGTGGACGGGGCTGCTGCTCCAGTCCTTCGGTGCCGTCCTCGGCGCGACGGCGGTCTGCTGCGCGGCGGCCCTCGCCCAGACGCCGGCCCTGCTCACCCACGCGGGCGCCCCGGACACCGTCGCGCTCGCCGTGTACGCGGCCGCGGCCGCCGCCCAGGCCGCCCTCGTCCGCGGCCTGCTGGGAAAGGTGACCGCCCACCGATGAGTGCCCTGGGCGCGCTGCCCCACGGCCCGGACCCTGCTCGTCGAAGCGCCCTAGGGCCTGTCCGGCGGATCAGGCCGGCTTCGGGCAACGCCGCAGATGTGCGTGCCAGACCCCGCGATTCCGGCATGATCCGCCGGACAGGCCCTAGCGGCCCAGGGACAGCACCACGAGCGCGGCCGTCGCCGCCGTCTCCGCGAGGGCGCCGAACACGTCCCCGGTGACCCCGCCGAAGCGGCGGGTGCAGCGGCGCAGGAGGAGTTCGGCGGTGGCGAGGGACAGCAGTACCGCGGCGGCCGCCCGCAGCGCGCCGTACGGGCCGAGGGCTGTGCTCCAGGCGGCCGAGACGACCGTGAAGGCGGCCACGACGGCCAGTGCGCCCGGCACCGGCACCACTCCGGCGACCGCCGCCCCCAGCCCCTCCGGACGGGCGGCGGGCACCCCGGTGCGCGCGGCCAGCGTGAGCGCCAGCCGTGCCGCGACCGCCGAGGTCACCGCCGCGGTGCCGCCCCGCACCCAGGAGTCGCCGTACAACTGGGCCAGCGCGGCCGTCTGGGCCAGCAGCACCAGGACGAGGGTGAGCACCCCGAACGGCCCGATGTCCGACTGCTTCATGATCCGCAGCGCGTCCTCGGCGGGCTTGCCGCTGCCGAGCCCGTCCGCCGTGTCGGCGATCCCGTCCAGGTGCAGTCCCCGGGTCAGCGCGGCCGGTACGGCGACGGAGGCGACAGCGGCGAGCAGCGGACCGGCGCCCAGGAGGAGCAGCAGCAGCCCGAGCCCCGCCGCGCAGCCGCCGACGACCAGTCCGACCACAGGGGCGCTCATCATGCCCCTGCGGGCGGCCTCCCGGTCCCACCGGTGCACCCGGACGGGCAGCACGGAGAGCGTGCCGAAGGCGAAGCGGAGACCGTCGAGAGGGGAGGACTTGAGCACCGGCGCAGGGTACCGGGCCGTCGTCGAACCCCCCTCGGCGGCTGGGGATAAAGTGCGCACATGGGGCACTGGTGGGAGCGGAACATCCTGGAGCCGGGCAAGCTTCCGCTGCTGCTGGCGCTGGCCGCCTTCGTCGTCACCTTCGTCGTCACGCGCGTGATCGTCCGAATGATCCGGGCCGGCAAGGGCCCCTTCGGCAACGTCAAGGCGGGCGGACTGCACATCCATCACGTGGTCCCCGGGGTCGTGCTGACCGTCATCGGCGGTTTCGGCGCCGTCGCCAGCGACCGGCACGGCGCGGGCGGGGCCGTCGCCGCGGTCGTCTTCGGCATCGGGGCGGGGCTCGTCCTGGACGAGTTCGCGCTGATCCTGCACCTCGACGACGTCTACTGGAGCGAGGAGGGCCGCAAGAGCGTCGAGGTCGTCGTGGTCACCGCCGCCCTCGTCGGCCTGCTGCTGGCCGGGTTCTCGCCGTTCGGTGTCAACGACCTGTCCGCGGAGGAACTCCAGGACCGGGGCACGGTCATCGTGAACATCGCCGTGAACTTCTTCTTCTCCCTGATCGCCCTGAGCAAGGGCAAGGCCCGTATCGCGGTCTTCGGCGTGATCGTGCCGCTGGTCGCCTTCGTCGGCGCGATCCGTCTGGCCCGCCCCGGCTCCTTCTGGGCCCGCCGCTTCTACGCCCGCCGCCCCCGCGCCCGCGCCCGCGCCACCCTGCGCGCCTACCGACACGACCGCCGCTGGGCCGGGCCCCGGCGCTCCCTTCAGGACTGGATCGGCGGCAAGCCCGACCCGGGCCCGGACCTGTCCCGCCTGCCCGACCGCCGCTGACGGCGCCGCAGCCGGTACCTGTACCGGTGCCACACCGCTGCCACCAGGCAGAGCGTCCCCGTGCCCATCAGTGCGGCCAGATGCTCCTTGCCCGCCAGGTTCTCCTTGAGCAGCACCTCGACCACCATCGCCAAGGTCACCGCGCCCGCCGTCACATAGGCGCCGTAGCGCCAGCTCACGTACACGGCGAGCCCCACCACGGCCGCCGACGGGCCGGTGTCCACGACCTGCGCGTCCGAGGCGGGCAGACCGAACGGCGCGTGCGGGCCGAGTGCGATGCCCCCGCGCGCGTACAGCGTCCCGGCGAGCGTGGCCACATACGCGATGGTCAGCGTCCGCCACCATCCCAGACACACCTCGGCGATGCCGAACACGAACAGGATCTGTGCGAGCGCCCCCCACACCGGCAGGTCCAGCGCCGGGACGAACAGCGACAGGGGAGTGCGCAGCAGCGCCAGCCCCAGTGGGTCCTCCGCCCGTACGGCCCCCACGTTCTGCACGAACTGAAAGCCCCACGGGCGGTTCTGCACGAACTGCAGCAGCGCGGTCAGACACACCGCCACGAGGGTCATGGGGGCCGCCCGCCAGCGGCGCTTGAGCAGGGGCTCGCGCACGGTGACGTACAGCAGCCCCCACTCGGCACGGGCCCAGCGGGCGAGTGTCCTCATCGAGCGTTCCTCATCGGTGTGTGTCCAGGTGCCTGCGGTGCAGCCACTTCGGCAGCCCCGGCGCCTCCAGGAACCCCTCCGCCCGCGCCGACGCGAGGCCGATGCGCAGCAGGTCCGCGCTCTTCTCGAAGAGCAGGAACCGCGGTTCCCAGATGGGCCGGTACTTGGCGTTGGCGCGGTACAGCGACTCGATCTGCCACCAGCGGGAGAAGAAGCTGAGCAGCGACCGCCACAGCCTCAGCACCGGTCCGGCACCGAGGCGCGCCCCACGTTCGAAGACCGACCGGAACATGGCGAAGTTGAGTGAGACCTGGGTGATCTCGATCTCCCGGGCGCGCCGCAGCAGCTCGATGACCATGAACTCCATCAGCCCGTTCTCGGAGTCCCGGTCCCGCCGCATCAGGTCCAGGGACAGCCCGTTCGGTCCCCAGGGCACGAAGGAGAGCAGCGCGCGCAGCCGGCCCTCGGCGTCCGTGCACTCCAGCATCACGCACTGCCCGTCCTCGGGATCCCCGAGCCGTCCGAGTGCCATGCTGAACCCGCGCTCGGTGGCTCCGTCCCGCCAGTCGTCCGCGCGCTCCACGAGATACGCCATCTCGTCCGCCGGGATGTCCGTGTGCCGCCGGATGCGCACCCGGTACCCGGCCCGCTTCACCCGGTTGTACGCCTGCCGGACCGTGCGCATCGCCCGCCCCTCCAGCGTGAACTCGGCCACCTCCACGATCGCCTCGTCACCGAGTTCCAGCGCGTCCAGGCCGTGCCGGGCGTAGACCGTCCCCGCTTCCTCGCCCGCCCCCATCACCGCCGGGATCCATCCGTGTGCCCGCGCCTCGACCAGCCACGGCACGATCGCCCCGGGCCACGCCTCCGGATCGCCCAGCGGATCCCCGGAGGCCAGGCTCACCCCGCCGACGACGCGATAGGCGACGGCCGCCTTGCCGGTCGGCGACCACACCACGCTCTTCTCCCGGCGCAGCGAGAAGTAGCCGAGCGAGTCCCGCTCGCCGTGCCGCTCCAGCAGCGCCCGCAGCCGCTTCTCGTCGTCCTCGGTGAGCGGGTCGACGGCGCGCCGGGAGCGGAAGGCGGCGTAGAACACGGCGAGGACGAGCAGCGTGCTGAGCACGTTGACCGCCACGTTGGCCCAGTTGGGCGGGTCGATACCGGGGAACCGGGACTCCTCGGCGGCCACCGACACCAGCCGCAGGGTGCCGTAGTGCCAGCGCTCCACGAACGTCGAACGGGCCGCGTCCGGCGCCGTGTTGGTGACCGTGATCAGCAGCCCGGCCAGCAGCGAGGCGACGAGCCCGCCGCCGACGGCGACGGTCGCGGCGAGCCGGGGGTTGGACCGGTCACCCTTGGCGTAGAACTCCCGGCGCCCGACCAGCAGTGCCCCGACGAAGACGGCCGTCAGCGCGAGGGAGACCCAGTTCTGCGCGTACCGCCGGATCTCCGGGAATGCCATGGCGAACGCGAACAGGGCCAGGAACGAGCCGCTCAGCACCAGGTTCAGGATCCAGGCGGCCCGCTTGCGCCGGCGCATGGTGATCGCCAGGAACGCGGTGAACACGCCCGAGGCGAAGCCGGCCGTCAGCAGGTACGGCGTGAAGAAGTTCTCCTGGTTGTGCCGGCGCACGTCCTGGCCCAGCGAGACCCACACCGCACTGAGGAAGTTGATGAAGGCGACGGCCCGCAGATACCAGACGGCGAAGGCGGCGGCCCGGCGAGAGTTCCCGCTGGACCGCCGCTCCGGCTCGGGTTGCTGTTCCGCGGCAATTCGGGCATCTCCCATGGGGGAGGATCATATGGGGGCTGCCCTGGCGAACCGTCCTTTTCCGGCTACTCCGACGACCTCTCCACGGACTCCTCCGCGGACTCCTTCTCCGAATCCTCCGCGGACTCCTTCTCCGGCTTCTCGGGAAGCTCGGCGGCCAGCGCTGCGGCGGACCGCACCAGAGGCAGCGCCAGCAGCGCACCCAGCCCCTCGCCGACCTTCACGCCCTGCTCCAGCAGCGGCTCCAGCGCCATCCGGTCCAGCGCCTTGGCCTGCCCCGGCTCCCCGCTGTCGTGCCCGGCCAGCCACCAGTCCGGCGCCCGGAACGCGACCCGCTGAGCGACCAGCGCACACGCGGCGGCCACCACACCGTCCAGAATCACCGGCAGCTTGCGCACCGCACACTGGAGCAGGAACCCGGTCATCGCAGCGAGATCGGCCCCGCCCACGGCCGCGAGCAGCTGCAACTGGTCCCCGAGCACCGGCCGCGCCCGGCGCAGCGCGTCCCGGATCGCCGCGCACTTGCGCATCCACGCCAGGTCGTCGATGGGGAGCCCGCCCCGCCCGGTCACCACGGACGCGTCGGTCCCGCACAACGCCGCGACCAGCACCGCGGCCGCCGTGGTCCCGCCCACGCTCACATCGCCGAGCACCACCAGATCCGTCCCCGAGTCGGCCTCCTCGTCGGCGACCGCCACGCCCGCCCGGAAGGCCGCCTCGACCTCGTCCGCGGTGAGCGCGTCCTCGACGTCGATACGGCCGCTGCCGCGCCGCACCCGGTGCCGTACGACGTCCTCGGGGAAGGTGTCCGGCGGGCAGTCCAGGGACATGTCCACGACCCGCACAGGCACGTCGAGGCGGCGCGCGAGGACGGACACCGGGCTGCCGCCCTCCAGCACCGCCCGCACCAGCTGCTCGGCACTGCCCGCGGGCCGTGCGGAGACGCCGAGTTCGGCGACGCCGTGGTCACCGGCGAAGAGAACCACCCGGGGCCGCTCGACCGGCCGTACCGGTACGGCGCCCTGTGCGGCGGCCAGCCACTCGCCCAGCTCGTCCAGCCGCCCGAGCGACCCGGGCGGCACGATCTGGCGCTCGCGCCGGGCCTCGGCGTCACGGCGAACGCCCCCGTCCGGGCGCTCGATCAGATCGGTGAAGTCGTCCAGATTAAGGCTGCTCATTCGCCGAACAGTACCGCCAGCGAACGAACGCTTCCGCGCCACACCGCCACCACAGAGGCACGACATCTTTGCACCTCAGGTCGGCATCCCATACGTTCCGGTTTGCAGCGAAATGTCGCCCAGGGAGCCGCCCATGCAGCCCTCGCCCCCCACCCCCCAGGTCACCGGAGCACGCGACCCCTTCCAGGAGCCGCGCCGCGAGGACTGCCCCTGGTGCGGTTCCCCTCGGCTGCGGACCCGGCTGCGCGCCTCCGACCCGCTGAGGCACCGGCCGGGCACCTTCGTCCTCGACGAGTGCCGCGACTGCGACCACGTCTTCCAGAATCCCCGGCTCACGGCGGAGGGACTGGCCTTCTACCACCGGGACTTCTACGAAAGGCACCTGGAGGAGTTCGCCGGGCGCGTCCTCTCCGCCCGCGCGGTCCGCCGCCGCCACCGCGCCGCCGCGTACGCGCTGTCGGCGCTGCGGGACCCGGAGAGCTGGCTGGACGTGGGCACGGGGCACGCCCGCTTCCCCGAGGCGGCGAAGGAGTTCTTCCCGTACACCAGCTTCGACGGCCTCGACCCGACGGCCCGGGTGGAGCAGGCCCTGCTGGAGGGCCGGGTGGAGGAGGCCCACCGCGGTTACCTGACCACCCCGGGGATGGCGCACCGCCTCCGCTCCCGCTACGACGTACTCAGCATGTTCCACCACCTGGAACACGCCCCGGACCCGCGCGCCGAACTCCGGGCCGCCCTCACCGCACTCCGCCCCGGCGGCTACCTCGTCGTCGAAGTCCCCGACCCGGGCTGCGCGTTCGCCACGCTCCTCGGCAGGTGGTGGCTCCCGCACGGCCAGCCCCGTCACCTCCACCTGCTGCCCCTGGCCAACCTCCGCGCGGAACTGGAAACCCTGGGCTGCACGATCCTCGTCACGGACCGCAAGGCCCCCCACGTCCCCTACGACCTGTCAGCGGCCCTCGCCCTGCCCCTGGCCTCGGTCCCCTCGTTCCTGAGAGCCATGGCCGCCCCGGTCATCGATGTGGCCGCGATCCTGGACCACACGCTGGCCCCCCTGTTCCGCCGTACCTTCTTCTCCAACGCGTATCGCATCGTGGCCCGCAAGGAAGTCGGCGCCGTCACCTGACCACCCGCCCCGGCCCGGCACCGGCCGACGCGCACACTCAGCTCCGGAGCACCACGGCCTGCCCCGCCACCACCAGCAGCACCTGCTCGCACTCGGCCGCGAACGCCGCGTTCAGCCGTCCGAGTTCATCCCGGTACCGCCGTCCGGAAGCGGTCGCGGGGACGATCCCCGAACCGACCTCGTTGGACACGGCCACCACGGTCCGCCGAGCGGCCCGCACCGCGGACGTCAGCTCCCGCACGCGCTCGCGCAGCGCCTTCTCCCCGCCCCCCGCCCACTCCGCGTCGTCCCACGCCCCGACGGAGTCCATGACATCCGTCAGCCACAGCGACAGACAGTCGATCAGCAGGGGCGGCCCGTCCTCGGCCAGCAGCGGCAGCAGATCGGTCGTCTCCGCCGTACGCCACGACCCCGGCCGCCGCTCCCGGTGCACGGCCACCCGTTCCGCCCACTCGGTGTCCCCGCCCCGCGTCCCGCCGGTCGCCACGTACAGGACGTCCGGAAAGGCCTCCAGACGCCGCTCGGCCTCCACCGACTTCCCCGAGCGCGCCCCGCCCAGCACCAGGGTCCGGCGCGGCACGTCCGGCACGTCCTCGTACGCCCCGACCACCAGCGTCGTACCGTCCGGCACCGCCCGTGCCCCGGCCGCCGCGAGCCGCCGCCGCAGCTCGGTGCCCTGCGGCACGTCGTGGTCGAGGTGGACGGCGACGACGTCCGTGGTCGGCCCGATGGAACCGACCGCCCGCAGCCGGGCCAGCGCGTCCGGGCGTCCCACCACATCGGCGAGGACCATCTGGTACGTCTCCGCGGGTGCCCCCTCCAGACCGGCCGGCGCCCCGTCCGGCGGCAGGTACAGCAGCCGCTGCCCGTCCGGCCCGGTCACCGCGTATCCGGTGCCGCCCGCGTCCATCGCCACGGCCCGCACCCGATGTCCCGTCAGCAGCGCCAACTCCCGACCGTCCGGCACCCGCCCGGGCTGCGGCAGCCCGGCCGGCACCTCCACCGCCGGACCGTTGTGCGGATGCGACAGCAGCACCTGCCGTACCCCGCCCAGCGAATGCCCGGACCGTGCGGCCGCGAAGGCCGCCCCGGGCGTCAGGTCGAGCAGCAGCGTCCCGTCCACCAGTAGTGCGGTCGCCGCCCGCGCGTCCGGCCCGAGCGCCGTCGCGCAGACAGCACAGGGACAATCGGGGCGGGGCAGTCCCGCGGGGGCACCGGTGCCGAGCAGAGTCACTTCCACGCACCGATTTTCACCTGTCCCAGCTGGTCTTGCGCTTCCGGCTAGGCTTCCCGCAGGTGTTGGATCAGAGGAGGCCCACATGACGGCATGGACGTGGCGGTTCGAGAAGGCCGACGGGACGGAGGTCCAGCCCGCGGTGCAGCCGGAGGAGTTCACCACGCAGGGGGACGCCGAGTCATGGATCGGCGAGCACTGGAAGGCACTGCTGGAGGGCGGCGCCGACCAGGTGCGGCTGTTCGAGGACGGCGCCGAGATCTACGGCCCGATGAGCCTGCACGCCGACGCCGCGTGACCTGACGCCGCGTAACCCGTTCGAGGGGTGGGGAGGTGCCGCCCTCGGCCGCCCTCCTCACTGCTCGCCCAGCGTCACGTCCGCCGTCTTCTCGGCGCCGTCACGCTGGAAGGTCACCGTCGTCTTCTGTCCCGGCTTCGCGGTGGCCAGCACCTCGGCCAGCTCCGTGCTGGTGGTGACGGGGATGTCGCCCACCTTGGTGATCACGTCACCGGGCCGCAGCCCCGCATGGCCGCCCGCGCCGCCCGCCTTGACGGTGACCACCGCGACCCCGGCCGGCTGGTAGCTGTCGTCCACGACCGTCCGCGCGGTGACCTCGAGCGCGGCCCGCCCCGAGTCGACGACCTTGCCGGTCTTGATGATCTGGTCGGCGACCGTCCTGACCATCGACGCCGGGATGGCGAACCCGATGCCGGGCGCCGTGCCGCCGCTGAGTTCGGGGTCGGTGGCGGCGAGCGTCGGGATGCCGACGATCTGCCCGTCGAGGTCGACCAGGGCGCCCCCGCTGTTGCCGGGGTTGATGTCGGCCGACGTCTGCACCATGTTCGCGATGGTGGCGCCCGTACCGCCGCCCGTGTGCCCCTCGCTGACGGTCCGTCCGGTCGCCGAGACGATGCCCTGGGTCACGCTCGACGACAGCCCGAGCGGCGAGCCCATGGCCATCACGATCTGGCCGACCTGCACCTTCTCGGAGTCCCCGAACGTCGCCGCCTTCAGCCCGGACGGCAGCTGGTCGAGCTTGATCACCGCGAGGTCCTGGTCCGGGTACGAGTACACCAGCCTGGCGGTGAGCGGTTCCTCGCTGTTGGCCGTGGTCACCTGGAAGGTCTTCTCGGAGCCGACCACGTGCGCGTTGGTGACGATGTGCCCCTGGCCGTCGTACACCACCCCGGAGCCCAGATCCTGGCGCGCCTGGATCTGGACGACCGACGGCAGGACCTCCTTGATGACCTTCAGGTACAGGTTCTGCAGGTCGTCCGCGGCCAGGGGAAGGGCCGCCCGGGTGGTCGTGCCGTCCTTCTTCGCCGACGGGGCCGGGGCCGTACAGCCGGCGACCACGAGTGCCGCCGACACGAGCGCGGGAACGAAGGCGCCCCTCCGGAGGGCACGAGTACGGGAAGCGTCCATACCCCGAGTGTCCCTTCGGGGTGAATGTCCCAGCTTGCCGGATACGACCGAACGGGCTCAGCCCCGCACCCCGCACAGATGCAGCAGCGCGGCGACCCCCCGGTACGGATCCGTCCGCCCGGCCCGCTCCTCGGCCGCCAGCAGCGTCTCCAGGTCGGCCGGTGTCCCCGCGTCGTCCGCCGCCGTGTCGGTGAAGACCCGCACGCCGTACCAGGCGTGCAGCGGGGCGGCGATGCCGGCGAGCGTGGCCGTGAGCGCCGACAGCCGATCGGCCCGGACGTCCAGGCCGAGGCGGTTGCGATAGGCGGTGGTGTCGAACGCGGCCAGGGTGCCCGCCCAGTCCCCGGACAGGCCCGGCCGCATGGCCAGCGCATCGCCGTTGCGCACCAGCAGCGACAGCAGCCCGCCCGGCGCGAGCATCCGGGCCAGACCCGCCACCAGCGGGTCGGGCTCCTCGACGTACATCAGGACGCCGTGGCAGAGCACCACGTCGAAGCTGCCCGGCAAGAAGTGCACACCGGTGTCCCGCCCGTCCCCCTGCACCAGTCGGACCCGTTCCCGGATGCCCTCCGGCTCACCGGCCAGGGCCTCGCGGGCGGCCGCGATCATCGTCGTGTCCTGCTCGACGCCGGTCACCTGGTGCCCGAGCCGGGCCAGCCGCAACGCCTGCGTGCCCTGGCCCATCCCCACGTCGAGCACCCGGAGCCGCTGCCCGACCGGGAACCGCCCGGCTATCTGCTCGTCGAGCTGCCGGGCCACCAGCTCCTGCCGTACGACATCACGCAGTCCGCCCAGCTTGTTCAGCCAGGCGTCGGCCGCACCCCCGGAGAAAGCCTCTGCGCTCAGGGCCGCTCTCCGCGCTTGACCTGCGGCTTCGGCAGCCGGAGCCGGCGCATCTGGAGGGAGCGCATCAGGGCGTAGGCCACGGCGCCCCGGCGGTTCTGGTCGGGGAAGCGCTCGGCCAGCCGCTTCTTCAGCCGGAAGCCGCTGACGGCCGCGTCGAGCACGATCAGCACGATCACGATCAGCCAGAGCAGCAGCGCGATGTTCTGGATCGACGGGACGCGCACCACGCTCAGCACCAGGATGACCACGGCCATCGGCAGGAAGAACTCCGCCACGTTGAACCGCGAGTCGACCCAGTCGCGCGCGAACTTGCGGACCGGGCCCTTGTCCCGGGCAGGCAGATAGCGCTCGTCGCCGCCGGCCAGCGCCTGGCGCTGCCGGTCCATCGCCTGACGGCGCTCCTCGCGCTGACGCTTGGCGGCGTCCTTGCGGGTCGTCGGCGTGTGGGCGACGCTGCGGCGCTGGGACTGGGCCTCACTGCGCTTGGGCGTGGGCCTGCCCTTCGGGGCCTGCGGGTCACGGGTCTGCTTGGAGTCGGTCACCGGCGCCTTGTCGGCGGGGGCCTTCTCTTCCTTGGCACGGCTACGGAACACAAAACCCAAGCGTAAGGGCTTCACGCGCATGGACACAGTCCGCCGGGGAACGATCCGGCAACACCGGACGTCTGTAGGGGGACAGAGGGGACGTTGCAGACGCTTCACCCAGCGGTCGTCGAAGGGTCTCGGGGAGCCCACCCGGAGCTCCACCTACTCCTCACGCCGGAGCGGTACCGTCCGCAGTCGTCCTTGGGGATGAGCGCATCACTCCCCGGACAGTGCGGTAATGGAGTCAGGGCCCGTACTGTGGGTTCTGTCGCAGGATCTGTGAGCTGGAGTCCGTCAGAAGGGGGCGCGCGAAGCCCATGAGCGGTGTCATGAAGCGTATGGGGATGATCTTCCGCGCGAAGGCGAACAAGGCCCTTGACCGGGCCGAGGACCCGCGCGAGACCCTCGATTACTCGTACCAGAAGCAGCTGGAGCTGCTGCAGAAGGTGCGCCGCGGCGTCGCCGACGTGGCGACCTCCCGCAAGCGCCTGGAACTCCAGCTGAACCAGCTGCAGTCCCAGTCGACCAAGCTGGAGGACCAGGGCCGCAAGGCGCTCGCGCTGGGCCGCGAGGACCTGGCCCGCGAGGCGCTGTCCCGCCGCGCCGCCCTCCAGCAGCAGGTCACGGACCTCGAGACGCAGCACTCCACCCTTCAGGGCGAGGAGGAGAAGCTCACCCTGGCGGCCCAGCGCCTGCAGGCCAAGGTGGACGCCTTCCGCACGAAGAAGGAGACCATCAAGGCCACCTACACCGCCGCCCAGGCGCAGACCCGCATCGGAGAGGCCTTCTCCGGCATCTCCGAGGAGATGGGCGACGTCGGCCTCGCCATCCAGCGCGCCGAGGACAAGACGCAGCAGCTCCAGGCCCGCGCCGGCGCCATCGACGAACTGCTCGCCTCCGGCGCCCTCGACGACCCGACCGGTATGGCCAAGGACGACATCGCGGCCGAGCTGGACCGGCTCTCCGGTGGTACGGATGTAGAGCTGGAACTGCAGCGCATGAAGGCGGAGCTGGCCGGAGGCTCGCCGCAGCAGGCGATCGAGGGCGGCACCGGCCAGGCGCAGTCCCAGCAGCAGCCGCAGGACACCCCGCGCTTCGACAAGCAGTAGTCCGGCGCCGGGACCCGGAGCCGAGGAGGCCGACGTGATCGTACGGATCATGGGGGAGGGCCAGGTGAAGCTGGACGACTCCCACTTCACCGAGCTGAACAAGCTGGACGACGAACTGCTGTCGGAGATGGAGAGCGGCGACGAAGAGGGCTTCCGCCGCACGCTCTCCGCCCTCCTCGACTCCGTTCGCCGGCTCGGCACCCCGCTGCCGGACGACGCGCTGGAACCCTCGGAGCTGATCCTTCCGGCCCCGGACGCGACGCTCTCGGAGGTCCGGGAGATGCTCAGCGACGAAGGGCTGATCCCCGGCTGAGCCCGGCCCGGGTCAGTTCAGGGTGAACCAGGTGGTGCGGGACTTCTGCCACTCCGGGTGGCTGAGGTCCTTCGCCTCGGTGCCGTCCCCGTAGAGGTCGGCCGACCCGTCGTCGGTGATCAGCTGCACCCGGGCGCCGGCGGCGTCCAGGTCGGGCACGGACACGATGGACTCCCAGCCGCCCGCGTCCGACGTGGGCAGGTCCAGCTTCTTCACCGGCTGGTGCACCCCGTCCCAGGTGTACAGGGCGTACGGGTCGCTGTTGTCGTCGGCGGCCCAGGACCCGGCCAGGATCAGGAACTGGCCCTTGTCGTTGCGGCGCAGGTCACGGATGGACAGACCGCCGAGGTCCAGCTCGATCGGCGTACCGAACGTGGCCTTCGTACCGTGCACCACCTTGTCCATGTCGGTCACCGGCACGATCAGCGCCTTCCCGCCCGACTGCGGCGGCACCAGCGGGGCCCGGAAACCGACGTAGGCCGTGGTGGTGGAGCCCGGCGCGAACTCCAGGCCCTCCACGTTGAAGCCGTCCACCTGCTTCGGGACCTGCCCGTCGGCCGTCGCCGCGGCGAAGCCGTACCGGTCGCCGTTCGCCTCGTCCCAGGCCACCAGGTCGTCGCGCAGGCTGTGCCCGGCGCTGCCGAAGGTGAGCGAGGTGGCCGCGCCCGAGCCGGAGACGGTGGTGGTGAAGACCGTGTTGCGGTCGGGCTTGTACACGCCGTCCTTGTTGTTGCCCAGCGAACCCGTCCAGTAGATCGTGTTCCCGACGCGGGTCGCGCCCTCGATGTCGACCTCCTTGTCGGCACCCAGCGCACTGTCCAGGTCCCAGGTCCGCACCGGGGCGCCGGAGGCCGAGCCGTCGTACAGGCGCAGGGTGTTGTCCTCGTCGTTGCCGACGAGGACGTAGCCGCCGCCGACGTCCACCGCGGCGGAGGCGTCCGAGGCGCCGGTCAGATAGCGGGCGTCGGCGGAGTACTGGACGGCCGGGGAGGCTGCGTAGTGCAGCGTCGTGGTGGCCGTCTTGCCGCCGAGCCCCGTCACCTTCAGCGTGAGGTCCGCGTAGCCCCGGGCGTGCGCGGTGACCGCGACGGCACGGCTGCCGCCGGTGCCCGTGACCCGGACGTCGGAGGTGGCCGCCACGGAGGTACGGCTGCTCCTGGTGGCCGTCACCGTCAGCGCCGAGGCGTCCGCGCCGCTCTGCGCGACCGTGACGGCGACCGTCGGGTCACCGGTGCTGCCGACCGCGCCCGACAGATAGGCCGCCGAGAGCTTGATCGTCGGTGTGCCGTAGGTGACGGCCTGCGCGGGGGAGACCAGGCCCGTGGCCGAGGCGAGCGCGAGGGCCGCGGCGGGCCACAGCACACGGCGGGAAGGCGAGGAGGAAGGGCGCACGAGGGCTGCCTTTCGTCGACAGGACGCATCCGGCCGGGTGGCGCGAATGCCGACGAGAAGGTTGAGCATGTACGGCCAACGCCGTGCGTCCGGCACGGGTACCTCCCGCGAACAGCGCTCGACGGCTGACGATCAGTGAGCTTCGTGGGCATCTGCTGACCTGTGCTGCGACGCCCCGTACTGTTCACGACGTGAGCACTCTCGAACGTGCCCGGTGCGGCCTCAGGGCCCACCCGCTCGCGCTGGACGCGGCCATCGCGGCGGGCGTACTGGTGTGCATGGTCGCCGGGTCCTTCGTGGTGCCCCGCGGAGAGAACGGCGTCACCTGGGGTGTGCGCACCCCGGACCCGCTCAGCCTGGTCCTGATGACCCTCGGTGCCGCCGCGCTCGTCTTCCGCCGCCGCGCCTCCAAGACGGTCCTCGCCGTCACCGGCACCGTCTCCGTGATCGAGTTCTTCACCGGCGACCCGCGCGCCCCGGTCGCCATGTCCGCCGTGGTCGCCCTCTACACCGTCGCCTCGAGGACCGACCGCACCACCACCTGGCGGATCGGCCTGCTCACCATGACCGTGCTGACCGCCGCCGCCATGCTCGGCGGCTCCCTGCCCTGGTACGCCCAGGAGAATCTGGGCGTACTCGCCTGGACCGGCATCGGCGCCACCGCCGGCGACGCCGTGCGCAGCCGCCGGGCGGTCGTCCAGGCCATCCGGGAGCGCGCCGAGCGGGCCGAGCGCACCCGCGAGGAGGAGGCCCGCCGCCGGGTCGCCGAGGAGCGGCTGCGCATCGCCCGCGATCTGCACGATGTCGTCGCCCACCACATCGCGCTGGTCAACGTGCAGGCCGGAGTCGCCGCCCACGTCATGGACAAACGGCCCGACCAGGCCAAGGAGGCCCTCGCCCACGTCCGCGAGGCCAGCCGCAGCGCGCTCGACGAACTGCGGGCCACCGTCGGCCTGCTCCGCCAGACCGGCGACCCGGAGGCCCCCACCGAGCCCGCTCCCGGCCTCAGCCGTCTCCAGGACCTCGTCGGCACCTTCCGCAACGCCGGATTCCTCGTCGAGGTGGCCCGCGCCGACCACGGCACCGATCTGCCCGCCGCCGTCGACCTGGCCGCCTACCGGATCGTCCAGGAGGCCCTGACCAACGTGCAGAAGCACGCGGGCACCGACGCCAAGGCCGAGGTCAGCGTCGTACGCATCGGACCGAACGTCGAGGTCACCGTCCTGGACGACGGCGCGGGCGCGGACGCCGAGCCCGGGGCCGGCGGCGGGCACGGACTGCTCGGCATGCGGGAGCGGGTCACCGCCGTCGGTGGCACCCTGACCACCGGACCCCGCTACGGCGGCGGCTTCCGCGTCCATGCGATCCTGCCGGTCAAGACCCGCACCACGGCCCAGGGGGAGCCCGCATGACGATCCGTGTCCTGCTCGCCGACGACCAGGCACTGCTGCGCAGCGCGTTCCGGGTGCTGGTCGACTCCGAGCCCGACATGGAGGTCGTCGGGGAGGCCTCCGACGGCACCGAGGCGGTCCGGCTGGCCAAGGAGCAGCGCGCGGACGTCGTCCTCATGGACATCCGGATGCCCGGCACCGACGGTCTCGCCGCCACCCGCCTGATCAGCGCCGACCCGTCCCTCGCCCAGGTCCGCGTGGTCATCCTGACCACCTTCGAGGTCGACGACTACGTGGTCCAGTCCCTGCGCGCCGGGGCGTCCGGCTTCCTCGGCAAGGGCAGCGAACCCGAGGAGCTGCTGAACGCCATTCGGGTCGCCGCGGGCGGCGAGGCCCTGCTGTCCCCGGCCGCCACCAAGGGCCTGATCGCCCGCTTCCTCGCCCAGGGCGACGGCGACGACGGCCGTGACCCCGCCCGCTCCGAGAGGCTCGGCGCGCTCACCGGCCGGGAGCGGGAGGTGCTCGTCCAGGTCGCCGGCGGCCACTCCAACGACGAGATCGCCGAACGCCTCGAAGTCAGCCCGCTGACCGTGAAGACGCACGTCAACCGGGCCATGGCGAAGCTCGGCGCCCGGGACCGGGCCCAGCTCGTCGTCATCGCGTACGAGTCGGGGCTGGTACGTCCGAGGATGGACTGATCTCCACCCGGGCGTACTGCGCGCGGAGTAGGAGCCGGATAAGGAACGGGACCTGGGGCCTACGGATTCGCCGTCCTGCATGGCTCAGGGTGTTGGAGTGGGCGCTCACATGTGCGCCCCACAGCAGCTTCTGCAGCTTCTGCCGCTCACAGAAGAGAGACCCTGACCCATGTCCTGGCTGTCGAGATTCAGCCTCGCGCAACGGGCCCTGATCGGCCTGATGTCGCTCATCGCGCTCGTCTTCGGGCTGATCGCGATACCCCAGATCAAGCAGCAACTGCTGCCCACCATCGAACTGCCCATGGTGTCGGTCATCGCGCCGTACCAGGGCGCCGCACCCGACGTCGTCGAGAAGCAGGTCGTCGAGCCCATCGAGGACAACCTCCAGGGCGTCGACGGCATCACCGGTGTCACCTCCACCGCCAGCGAGGGCAACGCCGTGATCATGGCGTCCTTCGACTACGGCAACGACACCAAGCGGCTCGTCTCCGACGTCCAGCAGGCCGTCAACCGGGCCCGCGCCCAGCTGCCGGACGACGTCGATCCGCAGGTCGTCTCCGGTTCCACCGACGACATGCCGACCGTCGTCCTCGCCGTCACCTCCGACAAGGACCAGCAGGCCCTCGACGACCAGCTCGGCAAGACGGTCGTCCCGGCCCTGAAGGACATCGACGGAGTCGGCCGCGTCCAGATCACCGGCGTCCGCGACCTCCAGATCGCCGTCACCCCGAACGACGCGAAGCTCGCGCGGGCCGGCCTCAGCTCCGCCGCGCTCGGTCAGGCCCTCCAGGCGGGCGGCGCGACCGTCCCGGCCGGCTCCTTCGACGAGGACGGCGCCAACCGCACCGTCCAGGTCGGCGGCGGCTTCACCTCGCTGAAGCAGATCCAGAATCTGATGGTCACCGGTGAGGGCGTGAAGAAGCCCGTCCGCCTCGGCGACGTGGCCACCGTCAAGGAGCAGCCGGCCCCGGCCGACTCCCTCACCCGCACCGACGGCCGGCCCAGCCTCGCCGTCAACGTCACCATGGACCACGACGGCAGCGCGGTCTCCATATCGAACGCCGTCAAGGACAAGCTGCCCGACCTGCGGAGGGACCTCGGTTCCGGCGCGCAGCTCACGGTCGTCAGCGACCAGGGCCCGGCGGTGTCCAAGTCCATCAAGGGGCTGACCACGGAGGGCGCGCTCGGCCTGCTCTTCGCGGTCCTGATCATCCTGGTCTTCCTGGCCTCGATCCGCTCCACGCTGGTCACGGCGGTGTCCATCCCGCTGTCGGTCGTCCTCGCCCTGATCGTGCTGTGGACCCGCGGCCTGTCCCTGAACATGCTCACCCTGGGCGCGCTCACCATCGCCATCGGCCGGGTCGTCGACGACTCGATCGTGGTCCTGGAGAACATCAAGCGGCACCTGGGCTACGGCGAGGAGCGCAAGGAAGCGATCCTGGGCGCCGTGCGCGAGGTGGCCGGCGCGGTCACCTCCTCCACCCTCACCACGGTCGCCGTGTTCCTGCCGATCGGCCTCGTGGGCGGCATGGTGGGCGCCCTGTTCGGCTCGTTCAGCATCACCGTGACGGCGGCCCTGCTGGCCTCCCTGCTGGTGTCGCTGACGGTCGTACCCGTCCTGTCGTACTGGTTCCTGCGCGCCCCCAAGGGCACCCCGGAGGACGCCGAGGAGGCCCGCCGCCGGGCCGAGGAGAAGGAGGCGAAGAGCCGCCTCCAGCGCGTCTACGTTCCCGTCCTGCGCTTCGCCACCCGCCGCCGGCTCACCAGTGTGCTGATCGCGATCGTGGTCCTCGTCGTCACGTTCGGCATGTCCGGACTGCTGAAGACGAACTTCTTCGACCAGGGCGAGCAGGAAGTCCTCACCGTCAAGCAGGAGCTGAAGCCCGGCACCAGCCTCGCGGCCACCGACGCCCAGGCCAAGAAGGTCGAGAAGCTGCTCTCCTCCACCGAGGGCGTCAAGGACTACCAGGTCACCGTCGGCTCCTCCGGCTTCATGGCGGCCTTCGGCGGCGGTACCGACACCAACCAGGCGTCGTACCAGGTCATGCTGAAGGACTCGGCGTCCTACGACGAGGTGCAGCAGCACCTCGAGGACGGGCTGAAGAAGCTCAAGGGCATCGGCACGACCACCGTGTCCGCCGGTGACGGCTTCGGCAACCAGGACCTCAGCGTCGTCGTGAAGGCGTCCGACCCGCAGGTGCTGCGCGACGCCTCCGACCAGGTGCGCTCCACCATGGCCGGCCTGGACCACGTCACGGACGTCACCAGCGACCTCGCCCAGAGCGTGCCGCGCATCTCGGTCAGGGCCAACGCCGAGGCGGCCGCGGCCGGGTTCGACGACCAGAAGCTGGGTGCCGCGGTCGCCCAGGCCGTGCGCGGTACGACGGCGGCGAAGGCGATCCTCGACGACACCGAGCGCGACGTCGTCGTGAAGTCGGCCGAGCCCGCCACCACCCTCGCCCAGCTGAAGGCGCTGCGCCTCGGCCCGGTGAAGCTCGGTGACATCGCGACCGTGAAGCTGGTGGACGGGCCGGTGTCGATGACCCGCATCGACGGCCGGCGCGCCGCGACCGTCACGGCCCGGCCGACCGGGGACAACACGGGCGCGGTCAGCACCAAGCTCCAGTCGAAGATCAAGGCCCTGAAGCTCCCGGCGGGTGCCGAGGCGGAGATCGGCGGGGTGTCCTCCGACCAGGACGACGCGTTCAAGAACCTGGGCCTGGCCATGCTGGCGGCGATCGCGATCGTCTTCATGCTGCTGGTGGCGACGTTCCGCTCGCTGGTCCAGCCGCTGATCCTGCTGGTCTCGATCCCGTTCGCGGCGACGGGCGCGATCGGTCTGCTGGTCGCCACCGGCACCCCGATGGGGGTCCCGGCCATGATCGGCATGCTGATGCTGATCGGCATCGTGGTGACCAACGCGATCGTGCTGATCGACCTGATCAACCAGTACCGCAGGCAGGGCTACGGCGTCGTCGAGGCCGTCGTGGAGGGTGGCCGGCACCGTCTCCGCCCGATCCTCATGACGGCCCTGGCGACGATCTTCGCCCTGCTCCCGATGGCCCTGGGCGTCACCGGCGAGGGCGGCTTCATCGCCCAGCCGCTGGCCGTGGTCGTGATCGGCGGTCTGATCTCGTCCACGCTGCTCACCCTGCTCCTCGTCCCGACGCTCTACGCGATGCTGGAACTCCGCAAGGAGCGCCGTGCGAAGAAGCGGGCCGCGAAGAAGGGCCTCCCGGCCCCGGCGGAGTCCGTCTCCGACGAGCCGGAGCCGGCGGGAGTCTGAGATCCCCGTACCGGCGTCCCCTCCCTCACAGGGCTTTCCTATCCTGTGATCTCGAACTGTTCTGCGGGGGAGGGGGAACGGGGCGGTGGCGTTGCACGAGGGTGACCCCGGGTCGCTCGGTGGATACCGGATCGTCGACCGGCTCGGGGCCGGCGGCATGGGCGTCGTCTACCGGGCGAGGGCCCGGTCGGGCCGCGAGGTCGCCGTCAAGGTCGTCCACGCCCAGTACGCCGAGGACCCGGTCTTCCGGGCCCGCTTCCGGCAGGAGATCGCCGCCGCCCGCTTGGTGAGCGGCGCCTTCACCGCACCGGTCGTGGACGCGGACCCGGAGGCGTCCCGGCCCTGGATGGCCACCCAGTACGTGCCCGGGCGCTCGCTCTCCGCCGGCATCCGGGACGACGGCCCGCTGGCCGGCGCCGCCCTGCGACGGCTCGCCCTCGGCCTGGTGGAGGCCCTGCGCGACATCCACCGGGCCGGGGTCGTGCACCGCGACCTCAAGCCGGCCAATGTGCTGATGGCCGACGACGGCCCCCGGGTCATCGACTTCGGCATCTCGCGCGCGGCGGAGAACCAGACGCTGACCGAGACCGGGCACATGATGGGCACCCCGCCGTTCATGTCCCCGGAACAGTTCACGGACGCACGCTCGGTGGGCCCCGCGTCCGACGTCTTCTCGCTCGCCGCGCTGGTGGTGTTCGCCGCGACCGGCCGCGGCCCCTTCGACGCGGACAACCCCTACCTGACGGCGTACCGGGTGATGAACGAGGAGCCGGACCTGGCCGCGGTCGCCGAGCCGCTGCACACGGTCCTGTCCCGCTGCCTGTCCAAGGACCCGACCGCCCGCCCCGCCCTGGACACCCTGTCCGCGGAGTTCGCCGCGGCCCTGCCCGAAACGCCCCACGGCGAGGTCTCCACGGTCCCCAGGCGCTCCCAGGACCCGGAACCGACCCGCCCGCCGTCCAGCACCCCTCGACCGGCCTTTGCCGAGGCCGCGTCCGAAGCCGGCCCGGCCGTCCCGGCTCCCGCGTACGACGCCCCCGCGCCCCGGGTGCGCAGCCGTCGGCTGCCGCTCCTCGCCGGGGTGGCGGGTGTGCTGGTGGCCGCCCTCATGGCCTATCTCCTCGGGCCGCTCAAGGGCGGCGGCACGGCCGAGGCGGGCGGTGCGCCGACCCCGTCCGCCACCTCCCGCTGGCAGGCGGTGCCGGACGGCTGGCGGCCCTGGCGCACGACGGTGTTCGCCCGCGCGACGAGCGGTGTCACCGAGGCGCCCGGCGACTCCGGCACGGCATCGCTGTCCTGCGCGGCGGCCGACGGCGCCCTCTACTGCGCCGGTGACCGTGCGCTGCCCGTCCGCGTCGACGCGCTGACCGGCAAGATGCTCTGGCGCGCCGCCGGCGGGATGTCCGGGACGGACGCGGCGCGGTACGAGAACTGGGTGCTCGGCGTGCACGACGGTGTGGTGCTGCTGCGCAGGGCCACGTTCCTGGGGTCGGGGAACGGCGACCCGTCGGTCGTCGCCCTCGACACCACGACCGGCAGACGGCTGTGGCACCGCCCCATGGGGGACCAGGAACCCGACATGCCCGCCCTGGCCGGCGGTCTGGCCCTCGTGCCCGACCCCGGTACGGCCGGCCACACGGTCACCGCGCGCTCCCTGCGGGACGGCAGCCGCCGCTGGACGGCGTCCCTGCCCGCGGACCACTCGTGCGTCTTCCACGACCCCGACGGGGGCCTGTACGCCGTGTGCAGCAGTTACACGGGCGACCACCCGGACACCCGGCTGCTCTCGCTCGACCGGGCCGACGGCACGATCCGTGAGCTGGCCACCCTCAAGGCCCGCAGCAGCTATCTCGGGGCCCTCGACGGCCGGCTGGTGTTCGCCGAGGAGGGCAGGTCGGGAAACAACGGCCCGGACGACACGGCCTATGCGTACGCGGTGTCCGTGGACCGTACGACCGGGGCGCGGCGGACGGTCCGGCTCGTGGACGAGCCCCAGGGGGAGGTGGCCCTCGTGAACGGCATGCTCTGCTTCACCGTCTCCAACGGCCTGGTCACCGCCGTCTCCCCGGAGACCGGGAAGCGGCTGTGGCGGAGCCGGACGACCCTGGAGCAGCCGGGGCGCCCGGTGGCCGACGGCCGGTCCGGCACGGTGTTCCTGGCCAGTGTGAGCGGGCGCGTCGCAGCCCTGGACAGCCGCAAGGGCACGGTCCTCTGGGAGTCCTACCCGCGTGCCGACGGTGCCGCGAGCGGTTACCCGGCGCTGGTCTTCCGCGACCGGGGTGCGCTGATGGTGACGGCTCCCGACGGAACCGTCTTCTCCCTCGACCCGGCGCACCCGGACCGCACACCGGCGTCGGCGTGACCATGCACGCCGACGCCGGACCCCGTCGGAGGGTTACGGCAGCGCCAGCATCCGCTCCAGCGCCAGCTTGGCGAAGGCCTCGGTCTCCTGGTCGACCTCGATGCGGTTGACCAGGTTGCCCTCGGCCAGCGACTCCAGGGCCCAGACCAGGTGGGGCAGGTCGATGCGGTTCATGGTCGAGCAGAAGCAGACCGTCTTGTCGAGGAAGACGATCTCCTTGCCCTCGGGCGCGAAACGGTTCGCCAGCCGGCGGACCAGGTTCAGCTCGGTGCCGATGGCCCACTTGGAGCCGGCCGGGGCCGCCTCCAGGGCCTTGATGATGTACTCGGTCGAACCGACGTAGTCCGCCGCGGCCACGACCTCGTGCTTGCACTCGGGGTGCACCAGGACGTTCACACCGGGGATGCGCTCGCGCACGTCGTTCACGGAGTCGAGGCTGAACCGGCCGTGGACCGAGCAGTGCCCGCGCCACAGGATCATCTTCGCGGCCCGCAGCTCGTCCGCGGTGAGGCCGCCGTTCGGCTTGTGCGGGTTGTAGATCACGCAGTCGTCCAGGGACATGCCCATGTCGCGGACGGCGGTGTTGCGGCCGAGGTGCTGGTCCGGCAGGAACAGCACCTTTGTTGCCGAGGGCTCCCCCTGCTCGAAGGCCCAGTCGAGGGCGCGCTTGGCGTTCGACGAGGTGCAGATGGTGCCGCCGTGCTTGCCGGTGAACGCCTTGATGTCCGCCGAGGAGTTCATGTACGAGACCGGCACCACGTGGTCGGCTATGCCCGCCTCGGTCAGCACGTCCCAGCACTCGGCGACCTGCTCGGCCGTGGCCATGTCGGCCATGGAGCAGCCGGCGGCCAGGTCCGGCAGGACGACCTTCTGGTCGGCGGAGGTCAGGATGTCGGCCGACTCGGCCATGAAGTGCACACCACAGAAGACGATGTACTCGGCCTCCGGGCGCGCGGCCGCGTCCCGGGCCAGCTTGAAGGAGTCACCCGTGACATCGGCGAACTGGATGACCTCGTCGCGCTGGTAGTGGTGGCCGAGTACGAAGACCTTGTCGCCGAGCTTCTCCTTGGCCGCGCGGGCGCGCTCGACCAGATCGGGGTCGGACGGCGAGGGCAGGTCGCCGGGACACTCGACACCCCGCTCGCTCTTCGGGTCGGCCTCACGGCCGAGAAGCAGCAGGGCGAGCGGAGTCGGCTGTACGTCGAGTTCCGGGGTCTGGGCGGTGGTCACGACACGCACCCTTTCTACTTTTCGTCTAACTGACGCTATCTATCATAACTGCTTCACGTCACTTTGACGATGGCGATAGCGTCGATGTGACGTGAATCCCGCCCGGTTCCCTCGGGTGCCTCTTCGGGGCGCTGTCCGGCTCTGCGGGCATGTGCGAGCATGAGAAAAGAAGCAAAAACGCGACCACGCGAATGCCCGGCCCGGAATGAATCCGCGGAAGCGCCGGTTGCACTCGTCGGCAAGCAGTCTCCGTACAACCCGGGAGAGATGTAGATGTCCGTATCGGACGAGACCACCACCGTCACCGACGGCATCATCCTGACCGACGCCGCCGCGTCCAAGGTCAAGGCCCTGCTCGACCAGGAAGGTCGCGACGACCTCGCTCTGCGCGTCGCCGTCCAGCCCGGCGGCTGCTCCGGCCTGCGCTACCAGCTCTTCTTCGACGAGCGCTCGCTCGACGGTGACGTGGTGAAGGACTTCGGCGGGGTCAAGGTCGTCACCGACCGCATGAGCGCTCCGTACCTGGGCGGCGCCACCGTCGATTTCGTGGACACGATCGAGAAGCAGGGCTTCACGATCGACAACCCGAACGCGACGGGCTCCTGCGCCTGCGGCGACTCCTTCAGCTGAGCCGTCCCCGCCCCGACGGGCGGACGCACAAGGCGGCGGTCCCCTGCGGGGGCCGCCGCCTTCGTACGTCCGGGTGACTACCGGGCCTGCGGCCGCAGCGCCCCCGGCTCCGCCTTCGGGATCTGCCTGCCGTCGGTGCCGACCACCTTCCGCCCGTCGAGGGGCGCGTCCAGCCGTACGGTCTGCACGTACAGCCTGGCCATGGCGACGCAGATCTTGTCCGGCCAGGACTTCTCGGTCACCGTCACCGTCACCCGGCCGGCGCTCTCCTTCGCCGAGGCCTTGTAGTCGGCGCACACCCCGCCGCTGAAGCTCACGTTCAGCTCGCGGCCGTCGGCGCTGTAGCCGTCGGCCTTCACCTCGTCCGTCTGCGGCGCCGAGGTCGGTTCCCCGGCCGGCGCCGACGCCTTCGGTGTCGTCAGGTACTTCGGGTCCACCGCCGGATAGGTCACCGTGAACACGCCCCGCGCGTCCGTACCCCGCACCTCGAACAGCCAGGACGGCACCAGCGTCTGCCGCCCGGCCACGGAGTGCGTGGCCAGCCCGAACACCGCCTTGTCCACGGTGAGCGCGGCCACCCGGGGCGCCGTCGAGGAATCGCCGCACGGCTGCTCCAGCCGGTCCTTCAGAGGGACGGGACTGGCGCAGCCGCCGATGCCCATCCGGTGGCCCCCCTGCTGCGCCTTGTTCATCAGCTCCAGCGTCTTCTGCGCGCCCAGCACGGGGTACGCGTCCCCCTCGGCCGGCGCCGCCAGCAGCCCGTGGCCGCCGACGATGTCCCCCTGCTCGTCGACGGTCAGGCCGGTCGTCCAGCCGTACGTGGGCAGCCCGCCCACGACCGGATCGGCGTTGACCACCCGCTGGGCGCCCATGACCTGGCTGGCGTCGATCTTCGCGGAGTCCTGCCCGAGCGCCTTCAGCACCGGCGCCGCCGCCTTCTCGGCATCCGCCGCGCTCACCGGCGCGTCGGCCGGAGCGCCCGGATCCTGGGTGCAGACGGTGACCTTCCTGCAGTTGTCGGTGCCCGGCGCGTACCGGCTGAAGGTCCAGCTGCCAGGGGCGTCCTTGCGTACCTGGAGCGTGGGACCGGAGCCGTCCTTGCCCCCGCCGACCCGCCAGTCGGGCCCCTCGGCCACGGGCGTGCCGTCGACTCCGAGGGCCTTGGCGAGCCGGGCCACGTCGTCCTTGCCGACCTCGCCCCTGGGCGCCCACACCGGCGCCGAGCCGGGGCCGTCGGGCAGCTCGCCCTTGGCCACGTACCTCGGGCCGTACGGATCCGGCTCTCCGGGCGCGATCTCGCCGGTGCCGCCCTGCGACCAGGCGTCCAGGACGAGGGGAGGGGGAGTGCCGTCACGGCCGGGCGTCCCGGCGCTCGTACGGCCGCCCGAACCATGGCTCGCGGCGAGGTACGCACCCCCGCCCCCGACCAGCAGCACGGCCGCCGCGACCGAGGCGACGACCACGGGTGAGCGACGCCGCCCGGACCGCTCACCGGCGCTCGCCCCATCGACCTCGCCGACCTCGGCGACCTCGCCGGCTCCGCCGTCCTCGGAGACCTCGGGGGACTCGGCCCCCTCCGCGCTCTCAGAGGCTTCGGAGACCTCAGAGACCTCAGAGACCTCAGAGACCCCAGAGACCTCGGAAACCTCAGAGACTTCGGAAACCGCGGAGACCTCGGGCTCTTCTGGATTCTCGGGTCGCTCGCTGTTCACCGCATCGCTCCTCGCTGGATCGTGTCCCACGCCCCCGGCACGGGGGACGGCGATGAGACGCGCGAGGGGAGCGCACGGTTCCCGAGTGTGCGCCCCTGAGGTCAGTCGCCGTAGTCCGACATGGCGTCCAGCAGCCGGGCCGACCGCACCGGCACGGTCACCCCGTGGATCAGCGACGGCGGCACCGGACGGGAGGCGGCGTGCCGGGGAGCTGTCCAGTGCGGGGCCATCCGGGCGCAGTCCCCGCGCAGCGACGCGAGGTCGCCGTCGAGGTCGGCCGGGGCGGAGGAGGTGACCTTGAGGTTCGTCATGACGGCACCGTAGGCATGCGAAGCCTCGCGAAGAAAGATCTACTATCGGGTAGTTTTGCCAGCTTCAGTGGCCCGCCCCGAGCGGGTAGCGTGAACTGTCAATCCAGCCGACCGCAGGAGAATGCCCGTCGTGCGCATCGCAGTCACCGGCTCCATCGCCACCGACCACCTCATGACCTTCCCCGGCCGTTTCGCCGACCAGTTCGTCGCGGACCAGCTGCACACGGTCTCGCTCTCCTTCCTGGTCGACAACCTGGACGTACGCCGGGGCGGCGTCGGCGCGAACATCGCCTTCGGCATGGGACAGCTCGGTACGCAGCCGATCCTGGTCGGGGCCGCCGGCTTCGACTTCGACGAGTACCGTGCCTGGCTGGACCGCCACGGCGTGGACACCGACTCGGTCCGCATCTCCGAGACCCTGCACACCGCCCGATTCGTGTGCACCACCGACGCCGACCACAACCAGATCGGCTCGTTCTACACCGGCGCGATGAGCGAGGCCCGCCTCATCGAGCTGAAGACGGTCGCCGACCGCGTCGGCAGCCTCGACCTGGTCCTGATCGGCGCCGACGACCCGGAGGCGATGCTCCGCCACACGGAGGAGTGCCGCTCCCGCTCCATCCCCTTCGCCGCCGACTTCTCCCAGCAGATCGCCCGGATGGAGGGCGAGGAGATCCGGATACTGCTGGACGGGGCGACCTTCCTCTTCTCCAACGAGTACGAGAAGGGGCTCATCGAGTCCAAGACCGGCTGGTCCGACGCCGAGATCCTGTCCAAGGTCGGCCACCGCGTCACCACGCTCGGCTCGCGGGGCGTGCGGATCGAGCGGTCCGGCGAGGACCCGATCGAGGTCGGCTGCGCGGAGGAGGAGCGCAAGGCCGACCCCACGGGCGTCGGCGACGCCTTCCGCGCGGGCTTCCTCTCGGGGCTGGCCTGGGGTGTCTCCCTGGAGCGCGCGGCTCAGGTGGGCTGCATGCTGGCGACGCTCGTCATCGAGACGGTGGGGACGCAGGAGTACCAGTTGCGCCGGGGGCACTTCATGGACCGGTTCACCAAGGCGTACGGGGACGAGGCGGCCGAGGAGGTCCGGTCCCACCTGCGCTGAGTGCCGCTGCCGCGTACGGGCGCGGGGGGCTGGTCGCCCAGTTCCCCGCGCCCTCTCAGCTCACCCGGCGGACCACGTACGCCGTACCCCGCTCCGCCGGCTCCTCCCCGACGTACTCCTGCCCCCTCATCTCGCACCACGCCGGGATGTCCAACCGGGCCGCCTCGTCGTCCGAGAGCACGCGCACCGTGCCCCCGACCGGCACGTCCCCGATCACCTTGGCCAGTTCGATGACCGGGATCGGGCACCGCTTGCCGAGGGAGTCGACGACCAGTTCCGCCGCCCGGACCACGGTCGCCGGAGAGGGCGCCCCCAGCTTCTCCCGTACGCCCGCCACCGTCCCCGGCAGCACGTCCAGGAACCGCTCCACGTCCTCCGCGGCCACCCCCGGCGGCAACGACACCCGGACGTTCCCCTCACTCAGCACCCCCATCGCCTTCAGCACATGGCTCGGCGTCAGCGTGCTGCTGGTGCAGGACGACCCGGACGAGACGGAGAAACCCTCCCGGTCCAACTCGTGCAGCAGGGCTTCTCCGTCGACATAGAGACAGGAGAAGGTGACGATCCCGGGCAGCCGCCGCTCGGCATCGCCCACCACCTCCACGTCCGGCACCAGCTGCGGCACCCGGGTCCGGATCCGCTCCGTCAGCTCCCGCAGCCGTACCGCCTCCTGGGCCGCCTCGGCGCGCACCGCACGCAGGGAGGCCGCGGCCGCGACGATCGCCGGAAGGTTCTCGAAACCGGACGCCCGCCCCGACTCCCGCTCGTCGACGGGCCTTTGCGCCGCGAACCGCACCCCCTTGCGCACCACGAGCAGCCCCACTCCCGAGGGCCCGCCCCACTTGTGGGCGCTCGCCGTCAGCAGCGACCAGTCACCCTCGACCGGCCCCCACCCGAGCGACTGTGCGGCGTCCACCAGCAACGGCACCCCCGCCGCCCGGCACACCTCGGCCACCTCGCCCACCGGCTGCACGGTCCCGACCTCGTGATTGGCCGACTGCAGACAGGCCAGCGCGGTGTCCGGCCGGAGGGCAGCCGCGTAGGCCGAGGGATCCACCGCTCCGGCCCGGTCCACGGCCACCGTGCTCACCGCACCGCCCGCCGCCTCGAACGCCTCCGCCGAATGGAGTACCGAGGAGTGTTCGACGGCTGACACGATCAGGTGGCGTCCGACCCGCCGCCGCCCGGCCAACGCCCCCGCGACGCCGGTGTGTACGGCCCGGGTCCCGGAGGAGGTGAACACCACCTCGTCGGCCCGGCATCCGACCGCTTCGGCGACTGCTTCCCGAGCCGCGTCGAGCAGGATGCGGGCCTTCCGTCCCTCCCGGTACAGCCGAGCGGGATCGGCCCATCCCTCGTCCAAGGAGGCCAACAGAGCCTGACGAGCTACGGGATGAAGGGGAGCGGCGGATGCAGCGTCGAAGTAGGACACACTGCAACGGTAAATCTTCGGTGGAGCAGCCGACCTCAAGGGGCGCGGGGAACGGCGCGACCAGCCACAACGCACCCCGCACCCGCACGCCAAACCGCAACAACCCGAGCTATTGGGCTCCCAATCCCACCCTTAAGGAGTGACCGGCGGCGCGTATGGCACCCTCCCCGCGAACCCTCGGAGAGCGTCGGCTAGGGTTTGGTCCGCATAAACATCCAAACCCCTGCCCGACGCAGGGCGGCGACCGACCAGCGAGAAGGCCGCGCCGACCGCGCGGGCGAGACTCTCGGGAAGGCGCTACGTGAGTCCCAACGGCTCCGACCGCTCGCCGCGGCGCCCGATGCGGCGGAAGCTGCTGCAGGCAATGACCGCGGGCCTGGTCCTGGCGACCGCTACCGGTTGCACATACAAGGACTTCCCCCGCCTTGGTATGCCCACCCCGACCACGGAAGAGGCTCCGCGGATCCTCTCCCTGTGGCAGGGCTCCTGGGCTGCCGCGCTCGCCGTCGGCGTGCTGGTGTGGGGCCTGATCCTGTGGAGTGCTTTCTTCCACCGGCGCAGCCGCACCAAGATCGAGGTTCCACCGCAGACCCGGTACAACATGCCGATCGAGGCGCTGTACACGGTGGTCCCGATCATCATCATCTCGGTGCTCTTCTACTTCACGGCCCGGGACGAGTCGAAGCTCCTCGACCTCTCCAAGAAGCCCGACGTCACGGTGAACGTGGTCGGCTTCCAGTGGAGCTGGGGCTTCAACTACATCGCGGACGTTCCCGGTTCCACCGGCAACGCCAAGACCGACAAGAACCTGGACGCCATTCCGGACCGGTTCAAGAAGGCCTTCCCGGCGAACGCCGGCGGTGTCTACGACGTCGGTACGCCCGGTACGCGGAACCCGCAGACCGGCAACCCCGGTCCGACGCTCTGGCTTCCCGAAGGCAAGACGGTCCGCTTCGTCCTGACCTCGCGTGACGTCATCCACTCCTTCTGGGTGGTGCCGTTCCTCATGAAGCAGGACGTCATCCCGGGCCACACCAACGCCTTCCAGGTGACCCCCAACCACGAGGGCACCTTCCTCGGCAAGTGCGCAGAGCTCTGCGGCGTCGACCACTCCCGGATGCTGTTCAACGTGAAGGTCGTCTCCCCCGAGCGGTACGAGCAGCACCTCAAGGACCTCGCCAAGAAGGGGCAGACCGGTTACATTCCCGCCGGCATCGCGCAGACGCCGCACGAGAAGAACCGGGAGACGAACAACCTGTGAGCATCCTCAACGAACCCCAGGGTGCCGCGGCAGCTGAGGACTCGTACGAGAACGAGCTGCCGGTCAGGCGCAAGCAGCCCGGTAACCTCGTGGTGAAGTGGCTGACGACCACCGACCACAAGACCATCGGAACGCTCTATCTGGTCACCTCGTTCGCGTTCTTCCTGATCGGTGGCGTGATGGCGCTGCTGATGCGCGCCGAGCTTGCCCGTCCGGGCCTGCAGATCATGTCGAACGAGCAGTTCAACCAGGCGTTCACGATGCACGGCAC